>CAMDRK010000347.1 GCA_945906715.1 Nitrospira lenta | reverse complement strand
ACACCGGGACTTTCTGGAGACAACGGGATTTCGACCCACTCGCGGTTCAGCCCGAGTGAGTCGGTGATCTCAAGAATTCGGCTGATCTGTTTGAACGACACAACTTCTAACGGCATTATCGATCCATCAGGAGGCATTCTAGATTTCAGTGGGAGAGGTGTCAATGAGCAGACGCCTGATTCGCGCGAGACGAGCGAGACTGGCGGGACGGGAAGTTCTGAGTTCTGAGTGCTGAGTTCCAAAACCTCGAACGTAGGACCTCGAACCGTCATCAATCATGCGGGCTAATCCGTCAACACGCGGGCAAAGATCTCGCAGGCCTCATCGGTCATGGCGCTGGAGATATCCATGTGGGTGACGGCACGAAAGCTGACGCCGCCAATGGCATTGATCAAGAGCCCCTCCTGCTTCAAGGCGGCGACGATAGTTGCTGGACTGTGCCGATGGCCGATCACATCGAAGATGACGATGTTCGTCTCGACGTCTTGAGCATTGACCCTGACCGTCGGGATCTGTTGCAGCCGGCGCGCCAGGCGCTTGGCGTGGTCATGGTCATCTTTCAATCGTTCGATATGGTGTTCAAGCGCATAAATGCCGGCGGCGGCGAGAATGCCGGACTGTCGCATCGCACCGCCATACATACGGCGTACCCGCTTAGCCTTATCGAGGAGGGTCAGATCGTTCATCATGAGGAGGGATCCGGCCGGCGCTCCCAGTCCTTTGGAGAGACATACTGACAGAGTATCAAAGTGTTGAGCATAGGAGGCCGGTGGCAGGGTGGTGGCAACGACGGCATTGAACAGCCTTGCTCCATCCAAATGCATGGGGATGCCATGGGTGGCAGCCACAGAGCGTATCCGTTCAATCGTCGCCAACGGATAAATCGTTCCGCCGCCGCTATTATGCGTGTTCTCCAGACAGATCAGCCCCGTTTGTACCGTGTTCGGTTCTTTGGGGCGGATTGCCGCCTCAACCTGATCAGGTGAAATGAGGCCTCGATTCCCCGTGACCCAATGGAGTTGAACGCCTGCCAGCGCCCCGGCAGCGCCCTGTTCGTACCGGACGATGTGCGCCATGCTTTCGACGATCACTTCCTGGCCCGGTTGTGTGTGGAGGCGAATGGCGAGCTGATTGCCCATCGTACCGGACGGTACGAAGAGTGCGGCCTTTTTCCCGAACATCGCGGCCATCATGTCTTGCAGCCGGTTCACGGTGGGATCTTCGCCGTAGACATCGTCCCCCACTTCCGCACGTGCCATCGCTTTCCGCATGGCATCAGAGGGCTTTGTGACTGTGTCGCTGCGTAAGTCGATCATCAAACCTCCGTGAGAATGCCGTACGATCGTGGGCCGCGGCATTCTAGCAAATTTTCTCCTTGCGCGGGAGAGTCTGGCACTGCAGGATGCTGTTCGTATGGTGAGGTTTCGAGACGTGCTCCCGTCGGTGACCGATGCAGAACCGGACGAAGCCGTTCCGGTGGGCTGGGCGTTCCTCTATTTTTTCTGCCTCCTCTGCGGCTACTACATTCTGCGTCCCATCCGCGATGAGATGGCCATCGAGGGTGGGGTGCAGCACCTGCCTTGGATGATGACCGCCACGTTTGTGACGCTCCTGCTCGTGACGCCGCTCTTCGGGTGGCTTTCGACCCGAGCGCCGCGTTATCGATTACTGCTGATTGTCTATACATTTTTCGGCGCCAATTTACTCCTGTTCTTTGTGGCGATGATGGGCCACCTGTCTCCGCAATGGATTGCCCGCGCGTTCTTTGTCTGGTTGTCCGTGTTCAATCTGTTCGTCGTGTCGGTGTTTTGGAGCGTTATGGTTGATCTGTTCACACCTGCGCAGGGCGCTCGACTCTTCGGTGTGATTGCCGCCGGTGGCAGTATCGGAGCGATGGTCGGCCCGCTGCTCACCGCCGGCTTAACCTATCTCGTTCCGATCCCTGTGCTGCTGCTCATCTCGGTAGGCTTTCTCGTTGCCTGCGGGTTCTGTCTGCATCGGCTGGATCGCTGGGCCAAGGCGCAACCGGCTCGACAGGGCAGCGGGCAGGGCGAACCAATCGGCGGCAGTATCTGGGCGGGGGTAAGGTCCGCACTCTCGTCACCCTATCTCCTTGGGATCTGCCTCTATCTGTTCTTCCTCACGACGACCGCGACATTCTTGTATCTGGAACAAATGAGGCTGGTCAGCGAGCAAATTCCCTCTCCGGAAGGGCGCACTCGCCTGTTTTCCCTCATCGATCTCGTTGTCAACGTGCTGACGTTTCTGACGCAGGTGACGGTGACAGGCCGCGTGATCAGCCGGTTCGGGTTGGCATCGGCGCTCGTCGTGCTGCCCATTGCGAGTGCCATTGGGTTTGGCGTGATCGGCATAATGCCGTTCCTGGTCGTCTTTGTGCTCTTTACCATTGTGCGGCGAGTCGGTGAATATGCACTTGCGAAACCGGCTCGTGAGGTTCTTTTCACGGTGGTGAGCCGGGAAGAGAAATATAAGGCCAAGAATTTTATCGACACCGCAGTTTCGCGTGGGGGCGATGCGACGACCGGATGGATTGTCAGCTGGGTGAAAGTATTGGGTGTGACGGCAGGGCAGATGGCCTGGATTCTGGTCCCGCTCTCGTTACTATGGGGATTGGTTGGGTGGTTCCTGGCCCGACAGGAGGAGAAGTTGAGGCGAGGGTGAAGTGGGAGCGGCCAGGTGCCCTCCTTGCTCGCAGAACGCGCACGGGCTCGTCTGTCTGGTTGGCCGGTCTTTCTGGTCTGTCTGGTTCTTCTGGATGAATTTCCAGTCCGATCAACCAGACAAACCAGATAGACGAGATAGACCAAATGAACCAGCATTCGTTGGACGCGCGCAGTTGGAAGAACCCAGGCCACCCTCCTTCTTCTTTACGTGTAAAAAAACCGCATGTTATAGTCGACCACAAGTGTGAGTGCGAGTCGTTGAGGATCGCGTTTCACGTTTGACGTCTTATGTTTTACGAGGATCAAAATGCCTGAAGTTCCAGTTAAGATCTACCTTGATAAGCTATTGAAAGAATGCAGTATTACGGCT
>CAMDRK010000346.1 GCA_945906715.1 Nitrospira lenta | reverse complement strand
AAGACTGACTGAAGTGCTGAGTGCTCAGTAATAGAACCCCCTCAGCACTCACGTCTCAGCACTCAGCACTGTTCTATTTCGTGAGTTCTTTGACGAGGTGACCGAGCTCAGGAAGGATGAGCTTTTCCATCGCGAGACGGACGGCGTTTTCTGATCCTGGTGTGGAAAACAAAATACGGCCTTTGATGATGCCGGCGGTGGCGCGGCTCATGATCGCGGGTGAGCCGATGTCCTGGTAGGTCAAGTAGCGGAAGATCTCGCCGAATCCCACCAGCTTTTTTTCGAGCATCCCATCGATCGCTTCAAAGGTTGAATCCCGTTTTGAGATGCCGGTGCCACCATTGATGATGATGGCTTGGACTGCCTCAATCACCAGGCCTTCGGCGATCCGGCCTTTGATCTGAGCCGGTTCATCCTTCACCAGATGGTAGGAGATGACTTCATGCCCGAACTGCCTGAGAAGCTTGTGGATAAGCTGCCCGCTCGTATCGGTGTCGGGGGTCCGCGTGTCGCTGCAGGTAATCACCATGCACCCAATGGACTTGGGTGCATGGGATTTGTGTTCTTGATGGGTGGCGGTCTTACTCATGGCACCAGCTAGGATAGCTTTCAACCATCAGCCGTAGCTCTTGTTCGAACCTGAATGCTGAGTGCTGAATCCTGAATGCTTTTTTTACTTCCAGACTGAGTCGGGATTCAGCTTGGCTGCCGGCTTGCCGCCCTTGATGTGCTCATCCAAGATTGTCGCCACATCCGCTTCCGTCACTTTGGAGTACCAGGTGGCGTCCGGATAGACCACAACAGTCGGTCCCTGCTCACAGGGGCCGAGGCAGGAGGAACCGCTCACGAGGACTTCGCCGGGTGTCACACCCTTCTGCATGAGGCCCATGTTAAAGGCCATGAGGAGAGAGGCCGATCCGGCGCTGCCGCAGGAGGGTTTGGGATGGCCTGGGGGACGGGCGTTGGTGCAGACGACGATGTGATATTTTGGTTTTGGCATGGGTTCTCCTCAATTAAAAATTCAAAATTGTAAATTTGAAATTGGCCACGTTATACCTAACATGGCCTGTACGACTTCCATGTTTCGATGGCTTCTTCAGGCAGCTTCCAATGGTTGAGGCCCTTCATGACCCAATCGAGATAGTGCGCTTTGGGTTTGAACTTGCCGATTGGGGTGGCGGCATAGGTGGTGACGAGCGCTTTTCCCCCGGCTTCCGTCAGTACGGTGACTTGAACTTGGCGGAATGCGCTTGGGGGTACGTCTTCTTCGAAGAGATCCATCAGCTTAAGATCTTCGTCGGTCACTTCGAATACGCCTCCCCATACTTGCTCTCCCGGCGATGGGATCACACTGGCAAGCCCGCATCGCCATTGAGAGGACCAGCGGCAGAATTTGATCGTGTGTTCGGGAAGGGTGGCCCGCATTAGGAACTGATGTTCAGGCGCGCGACGTTTCAGCTGTGTCGGGTTGAGATGGTCTCCGTAGAGAAAGAACTTCATCGGTGGTTCACCGCCTAAGGTACAAGTTTTTCGATTCTTTTTGTATTTGTAACATAACCGCTTTCACGCTCACAAGCTGCGCGCCGGTCGGCCGGTCTCACTGGATAGAGTCGGATTGACTTCGTGTTGTTGCTCTTCCTAAGATGCAGCGTGGTCGTGTGCTGGTTCACCTCGTCCCATCGAACCCTGTTAGGATATCCATGTCAGAGAATCATTCCTCCATCGGCTCTCCACATTCTTCCTTCTAAATTGTGAAGATCATTCACTATGCGGTCGTGGCTGTGCTCGTTTTAGGTGCGGTCTACTATCTTTGGATGAAACCTCCGTCGCTCAACCCTATACCCGATAGTCGGGCCGCCGAGGCCCTCGCGCTGGTGCAATCCCATCAGGCTCAAGGCTATCCCACTATTCTTGAGGCAATGACTGGGCATGTGCGTTCCATGAGCGAACGCAATCGAGTGGCCCGATTAGGTGAGTGGCGGGTGAAGTACGTGGCGGGGGATCAGTACGAGATACGGGTTCAGTTGCGAGATCAGGGGGTGACGGGGCAATGGTTCGAACGGGAGTTCATTTGGCATGCCGACCTTTCGTCGAAGAAGGTCAATGCCGCGTCGCTTGCGGCGGATGGGGTCACACCCAAAGAGCCTGACGCTGCGCCTTAGCAGGATGCTGAAAAAATGGTCTGTTCCGTCTATCTGGTCTGTCTGGTTCATTTCGTTCAACCAAACACACGAGATAGACCGAACAGACGGAATAGACCAGACAGACCAGGCTATTTGAAATTTTCCGGCAACGCCACCTGAACGTGATTTCCTTCGATCCGGACGGGACAGCAGGCGACGGTGATTAGCGGATTCTCCGGTCGTTCGCCGGTTTGTACGTTGAATCGCCATCCATGCCACGGACATTCGACGACGTGGCCTTCCAGATGCCCTTCTCCGAGCGGTCCTCCCGCATGTGGACAGGTGTTGTCGACCGCGTAGAAGAAACCATCGACATTGAATACGGCAATTCCGACTCCTTGGACCTCGACGGTTTGCCCGCTTCCAGGAGGAATGTCTTCCACTTTAGCAACGGAAATAAATTCAGGCATGGCGTTGTTTCTTCTCCTTGACCGATTGACCGATGGGACTGGCACAGTCCGTAGACCCGTCAGTAGCTTGATTTCGGGCGAGGCTTATGGCATAGAACTAGGTACGTATTCCAATACTACACCTGGGCCCTCTCATACAAGGAGCCTCGGTTGGGAATGAGGTTACGGCATGGAAATGACCCTTCTGCTCAACGCGACGTACGAGCCCCTGCGGGTCGTCCATTGGCAAAAGGCGATTGCGCTTCTCTGGCAGGGTAAAGTCGAAGTCCTCGAGGTCTACGACCGAGAGGTCCACGCAGTGTCGATCTCCATTAAGCTTCCCTCCGTCATGCGGCTCCTCAAACTGGTTCGGCTCAAGGATGTTCACCGGGCAGTCAAGTTCTCCCGGATCAATATCTTTACAAGAGACGGCTATGCCTGCCAGTACTGTCGTCACAAGTTCCGGACCGAGGAGCTGACGTTCGATCATGTC
>CAMDRK010000345.1 GCA_945906715.1 Nitrospira lenta | reverse complement strand
CGCCTCACAACAGCAGCCTTCCATTACGAAGCCTTGGGAAGTTCCTTGAAGATCTTCCAGGTCTTCAGCATCTCGACCGCTTTTTGGAGCTGCACATCCTGCTCAAGCGAGGGATCGCTGGAGATATCCGGGAGAGGAGGGGGAGGCGTCGTACCGTTCTTCGGAGTGCCCTCCTCAGGCCCTTTACCATTCTGAGCCGGCTGATCCTTCCCCGGCACAGCCGCAGGCTTGGGCTGCTTCGGATCCCCTTCCTTTTCACCGGGCTTCGTCTCGCCTGCCTTAGCGACAATGGTCGGCGCCTGGGCCTTCACCACAATATCAGGCGTAATACCGGTCGTCTGGATCGAGCGCCCCTTCGGTGTGTAGTACTTTGCCGTCGTAAGACGAAGCCCGGACCCATCCCCCAGCGGGAGAATCGTTTGCACTGATCCCTTGCCAAACGAGGTCGTACCGACAATCACCGCACGCCCGTAATCTTGCAATGCGCCGGCCACGATCTCAGACGCACTGGCCGATCCTTCATTGATCAGAATAATCATGGGCGAATCGTCCATCTGATCTTTTCCCTTGGCGATCCATTCGTCCTTCTTACTTTCACGCCCTTTGGTATAGACCACTAGCTTGCCACCTGGGAGAAACTGCTCGGAAACCTCAACGGACGCGGTCAGCAGTCCGCCGGGATTGTTGCGGAGGTCGAGGATCGTCGATTGGAGCTTTTGTTCTTTGAACTGCTTGAGCACTTTGCCCAGATCTCGCCCCGTCGATTCCTGAAATTGCGTCAGCCGAACGTACCCGATATTGTCCAATACCTTCGACTTCACGCTTTCAATCTTGATGGTATCGCGGATCAGCGTAAATTGGAGCGGATCGGGAGTGCCCTCCCGCTGAATCGTCAAGTTGATCTTCGAGCCCTTGGGGCCACGCATCTTCTGAACCGCATCCATCAACGTGAGGTCTTTGGTCGGCTCGTCATTCACCTTGATAATGAAATCGCCTGGCTTGATGCCAGCTCGGTAGGCCGGCGTACCCTCGATGGGCGCGATCACCGCCAAGCGGTTCTCCTTTACCCCAATCTGGATGCCGACACCCCCAAACTCGCCCTTCGTTTCAACCTGCATTTCTTTGAACATCTCCGGCGTCATGTAGGCCGAATGCGGATCGAGGGTCGAGAGCATCCCCCGAATGGCCCCCTGGACGAGGTCCTTCACTTTCGTTTCATCGACGTAACTCTTCTGAACCTGGTTCAACACCTCGGAGAACGTCTTCAGTTCTTCGTAGGTTTCCGTGGCATGTCCGGTCCGTTCCCACCCCTTACCGAGAAGCACGCCCACGACCAACGCCACCACGACCATCGGGCCTAACATCCAGAATCGCCGTTGAGGATTCTGATCCATAATGTACTGTCCTTTCCCGTTCCCTACCGCCTCACCAACCATTGGAGAGGATCAACCGGTTCTGCCCCATGGCGCAACTCAAAGTATAAAGTATTTTCACCCGTCATGCCGGTATCGCCTGTTTCACCGATCGCTTGCCCGGCATCCACCGGCGTCCCCACTGTTGCCAATATCCTCGACGCATGAGCATACAACGAAAAGAACCCGTTCGCGTGATCAAGGATTATAACGAGTCCATAGCCTTTCAGCCAGTCTGCATAGACAACGGACCCCGGCATCACCGCGTGGATGGCGCTCCCCTCAGCCGTCTTTATTTCGATCCCTCGACGCTGCACGAAGGTGTTGAAGGTCGGATGTTTCTGACGACCAAAGAGGGAGACAACGTTCCCTTCAGCCGGCCAGGGCAGCCCACCCTTCACCCCGTGAGGAACGATCCCCCCGGTCGGGGGCCGAACCGCGGCCGCGCGGCGGCGCTGTTCCATCTCTCGCAACAGACTGTCGATGCGCGATGCAGACCGTTCTAACTCTTGGAGGGCATGTTCGTAGGACTCTTTTGCCTGAGTGATCTTGGCAAGATACACCTTCTTTTCTCTCTTGACCGCTTTCATCTCGGCCAGCTGCTTCTCGGTGCTTTGCTTGTACGACACCATCCCGATGCGCGCCTCTTCCCGCTGCCGTTCCGCCTGCTCCATGTGGGTCATATCGGCTCGGAATGTGCCCATCAGGGCATAATCCCGTTCAGATACGGACGAGAGATACTGGAGACGGCGTTGGAAATCGCCATAGGAGTCCGAGGCCAGCAAGGTTTTCCAATATCCAAAACGGCCCTCCATGTACTGCACCCGCAGCCGAGCCAGAATGGCGTCCTGACGTTCTCGCACACTAGCACGCAAACCGGCGAGTTGTGTATTGATTTCCTCTATCTCTTGGTCTTTCTTCCTCAACTTTCGGCTGATCTCCTGATGCGTTTGCCGGTAGTGCACCACGCGTTCATCGAGCGTCTGAATCCCCTGCAAGAGAGACTCTCGCTTTTTCCCCGCTTCATCGGCCTGTTTACGTGTCTCCTCAATCTGACCTTTGAGTTGGTCGAGGGCCTTGCGCTCTTTCTCAATCTTATCGGTGATTGGATCGGCGCCCGCAACTGTCGGCCAGGGAAAACCCAGCAGCCCCAAGATCATGACTCCGATCCTGAGCCCCCTCCAACACTTCACGCCTTGACCTCGCCGAAACGCCGTATCGATACGAAACTGCCGGCAAACCCAAGCCCCATCCCCACCGCAACCAGGGCAAGACAGACGGACGGGGGGAAAAATGCCATGAAGTTCTCAATCCCTGAAAATCGTCCCGTCGTTCGCATTTGCTGCCGAAACAATTCGTACATGACCTTGAGCATGACGAGCGAAAGCGTGCTACCCAAGGCGCCAAGCGCGGCGCCCTCTAATAGATAGGGGATGCGGATAAAGCTGGTCGTCGCCCCGATGAGACGTAAAATGGCAATCTCGTCCCGCCGGGCGAACAATGTGAGACGAATCGTATTGGCAATAATGGTGACGGCCGCCGCGGAGAGAATGACACCGATGCCGATGGCGACCAACTCAATCGATCGAATCACCGTCGCGAGGGCGTCGATCCAGTCCTGACTATAGTCGACTTTGGAAACGCCGGAGACCTGCCTGACCCGTTCCGCCCATCGCTTGACTGCGTCCGGCGAACGGAACGACGGACTGAGTGCC
>CAMDRK010000344.1 GCA_945906715.1 Nitrospira lenta | reverse complement strand
CCTTGACCGAAAGAGACTAGGCAAAACCAATCTCATCATTATGAAGTCGGCCATTGACCGCTATATCAACGCCGTCGCAGGCCGTAAGACTGGTGAGCGGAGCGAATTCACCAGGCAGCAGCTCGAACAGATCGAAAAAGATTTCGCTGCGATCGTGAAACAGGCCATCGAGGAGGTTTTCAATGGCACTTAAATCCTTGGTAATAGGTGTCAGGATCGATGAGACGCTGAAAGCCCACAACTGCCAGGCCAATGCAAAGCACCGCCTTCAGCATGGCGACAGACGTCTAAAGGTACGAAACGGCCGCAGCTGGGATCATTACTGTGGATCCTGTGCCGCGACGATCCTTAGCCGCGATATCGAAAAATTAACAGTCTTGCAACGCGAGTTTTCGCCAGCGACCAAGCGGACCTAAATTCTCGCCCACGAGCCACATGAGCTCTCTCACCTTTGCAGACAAATTCGTCCTCGAAAAACTCTTCGGTATGGGCAGCGGCTATGTCCTTAACTTCTCGGATTCCACTATCGGCAGCTTCTTCGCCGATGCCCTCGACATCGACTTTCATGATCAAAAGTATCAATCTTCAGGAACATCAAAGGCTAAAAAACTGCGTGAACTTTGGAGGGTGGAACCCGATCATATCGCCGGCAAATCAATAGCAGCGCTTATCGGCTATCTCGAGGCAAATCCCCCCTACGACGGTTTTACGCCAGAAACAGATAAACTCATAGCTCGCTGCAAGGCTATCTCCCATCGTCTGCTCTCAGGAAAACTCAACCTCGATCATTTAAAAGAAACCGCGACCGTCTTTGACGCCAAACACCTCGCAGATCAAATCCGGCGCATGGAACAATCTGTTCAATCTGATCCAGCCCTCGCCATTGGAACGGCGAAAGAACTTATCGAAACCTGCTGCAAAACCATTCTCGCCGAACGCGGCAAATCACTCCCCGGCAAACCGGACATTCCCGAACTCACAAAAGCAACACTCAAAGAATTGAGACTTGTTCCGGACGGGATAGAGGATTCCGCTCGAGGCAGCGACATACTCAAGCGGCTGCTCCAAAACCTCGGAACCATTGGAAACAACCTTGCAGAGCTTCGCGGTCTATATGGCACCGGACACGGCAAACATGCCCACACTGAAGCCCTGACTTCCCGGCATGCCAAACTTGCCGTCGGCGCTGCATCGACCCTTGCCACTTTTCTTTTCGATACACATAGAGAAATACCACACCGCTGATTTCAACGAGAGGCAAAGCACACGGGCGCTTGCGACCGCTGAAAACAGCCGTCGCACCGGGCTTTATTCTCACGGACCTGGTTGCGGGCGCGGCGGCTTTGCGGCGCGGGAACAGCCGGAACTCTTAAGTACTGAGATCCGAACGGCATTCAGATCGTCGCGTTAGCTGGCAGGGACATGGCCTGCCCGTCTTTATCGGGCAGGCCATGTCCCTGCCAGGGTCTGATTGCGAATCAGCGGTCCTTCTGGACTGAACCCCTAGATTGAGACACTCGAAACGAGCACACTTGGCACAGTCAGGGGGGACTGCACATGGCCAAGAGACGAGTGGGACGGTATCCGAAGGCGTTTAAGCAGATGGCCGTCGAGCGACTGAACCAGTGCGAGAACATCGTGGTGCTGTCGCAGGAACTTGGGGTGTCTCGGCGACTGCTGTATACGTGGCGCGAGAAGCTTGAGCCGGTGGAGCGCAGCGAAGGCCCGCCAGCGACCTCGCGGGAATCGACTCTACGCCACGAGGTGAGTCGCCTGAAGCGGGTGTTGGCCGAGAAGGTCCTGGAAGTGGATTTTTTCACAGGTGCCTTGCAAAACGTCGAGGCGCGACGCCAGCGGAGCGGCAAAGCTGGCGCGCAGGCATCTACGCCCACATCCGGGACGTGATGTCGAGGCAAGGCTCATTGAGTATCGAACGGATGTGTCAGCTGGCGCAGGTCAGCCGGGCGGGTTTGTATCGGTCGCTACGGGCGCACCAGCCCGTGGAAGAAGACATGGACGTGCGATCGGCCATTCAGGGGATCGCCGTCGCACATCGGCGGCGGTATGGCTACCGGCGGATCACGGCGGAACTGCGTCGGCACGGGATGCTGGTGAACCATAAACGGGTGGCGCGGCTCATGCGGGAAGACAACTTGCTCGCCGTTCAGCCGCGGGCCTTCGTGGTGACGACGGATGCCGATCACGACCTGGAAGTTTCGTTGAATCTCGCCAGCCGCCTGACGCTCACCGGGATGAATCAGCTCTGGGTGGCGGACATCACCTATATCCGGCTGAAGCGCGAGTTCGTGTACCTGGCGGTGATGCTCGATGCGTATTCCCGCAAGGTCGTGGGCTGGGCGCTGGAGCGCACGCTGGCTGCCCGGTTGCCGATCGCGGCCCTGGTGCACGCCCTCACGGAGCGGCACCCGCCGCCGGGGTTGGTCCATCATTCCGATCGCGGCGTGCAGTATGCCTCCGGGGAGTACGTGGCCCTGCTGCGGACGCACCAGATAATCCCGAGCATGAGCCGGCCCGCGAACCCCTACGACAACGCCAGTTGTGAGAGTTTCATGAAGACGCTCAAGCGAGAGGAGATCTACGTCAACACCTATCGAGATCTCGATCACCTGCGCGCGAACATTGCGGCATTCATCGAGCAGTACTACAATCGCGGCCGATTGCATTCGGCGCTGGGCTATCACTCCCCGGAAGAGTTCGAGCAGGTGGCCAGTCCGGCGACCACGGCAACTGGAGCCACCATGCGGTTTTTCAAGCCTCGAGCGCTCGATCGAGCGGCGTCATCAGCTAGGGACCAGGCTGCAGCAACAGAGGCGGGGTGGAGGAGCACCATTCATTTATGAACCACCAGGTGTGCTAATTCTGGTGTCTCAACGGAGGGGTTCACCCCACTTCGCTGTGCTAGTTTTGTGCTAAAACTCCACGAAAAGGATAGAACGAGTGGAATGAATGGAACCAATCGAATCGAAGCTTGAGTTCTAACTCCAAGTGCAACACTACCAGCCCTGATGGGCTACGGTGTTGCCATGGCAAAGAGATCCTATCGACACATGAGTGCCGAAGAACGTGAGACCTTGAGCTTGGGTCTGGCCCACGGCCATTCGTTGCGAACGATGGCG
>CAMDRK010000343.1 GCA_945906715.1 Nitrospira lenta | reverse complement strand
AAGATGCCAGAGCCTGGGCGACGTTCGGACTCAAGCTCATTTCGCAGAATAGTTTTGGCAGGACAGATTATTTCGGGACCATCGAATTTCTCCGCACCAGCCCGCTCATCCTTGGCGATCTCGAAGACCAGTCTGTGAGGGCCAAGGTCGTCACGGTCGGGTCGTTGCTGGCTGAACGGGATGCCGGGTCTGGTATTGCCTGGTTATCGGAGTCGCCGCGCCTGTTGCGCGCCGTGCCGAATGAGGGGTGGCGGTTAAAACTCTTGCAGTACGGGGCCTTGCTGGCAGAACGTGACGCAGAGACAGCGCTGGCGTATTTACGGCGCGCGCCTGAATTGGTGAGCGTGATCGGCGAATCTGTCGGAGCCACGGCTCGCTTCGAGGCCTGGTTCACAGCCGGGATGGAAGTCTTGGCCTACAGTGTCGAAGGAGCCAGGGCTTACTTTTCCCTGGAGTCGCAGAAGTCGCTGACGTCGGTGGAAACGGCCTTAAGTGGTGTGCCCCTTCGGCAGGTAGCCCGTACCGTGAAACTCTTCGTGCAAGGACTCTGTGGAACGGATCTGACGATCCAAGCGCTTCCCGATTCGCTGAATCAAGAGACATCTCCGCGGGCTATGGTAAGCCAGGATGGGCGAACCATCTCGCTGCCGGCGCTCCTCCGCAGCTATCCTACGGCTGAGGAGAATCGGCGCTTGTATCTGGTGATGGCGGCGCACGAAGCGGGACATGTAGAGTTTGGAACCTACCGGCTGACGCTTGAGCCGCTCGCGGACCTGATCATGGTTGTACGGCAGAGGTATAGCCGGGTAAAACAGACAGCTCCTGACAGCTTGGCCTCGCTGTTTCGTCTCCATCCCCATTCGGGACTGATCCAGGACTTGTGGATGCTTATCGAGGATGCGCGGGTGGAATTTCTGTTGCAACGGGAATACCCGGGACTTCAACGGGATCTGCAGCAATTCGCTCGGGAGGCCATCACGACTAGGTCGCTGACACATGGGCTGACCGTCAAAGAACTCGTGGTCGATCAACTGCTCCAGTTGTCGACCGCCGCGTCGCAGCCTGTCGCGATTCATGAATCTATCAAGGATGAGATCGCCATCCTCTGGCCGATGTGCCAGACAATTCTAGCTCCAACGGCAACGGCGGAAGAGGCCGTGCGTCTCGCCCATGATCTCTACGTGAAACTCGAAGAACTGCTGGCGCCGAAGGGGGCGATGATCCGAGCCGATCAGACAGATGACACGTCGGAAGAGCTGGGAGTTGGCCCCTCCGCATCCGAACAGACGGGCGATGACTATCGCCCAGTTACCAATTGGGCCTATCGTGGGGCGATGAATCCTGAGTTCATTCGTCAGCATGATCGTGACGGACTGGCATCGGACGATCAGAAACAATCAGAAGATATTGAACGAATGGCGAGCGCCGCAGGTGGAGCACAGGAGTCGTCGGCGCAGGGTCAAAAGAATCAAGGAGGCACGCGCACGGAAACAGAAGGGGACCGGCTTGCCGGAGGTCGGCAGTTGCCTTCTCATGTGGAAGAGCTCTTGGCCTTGAAAGTCGAACAGCCGACGCCGGTCGATCACGCCGGGCCTGGCGATCGCACGGTACGCTATCCGGAATGGGACCAGCGGATCGAAGACTATCGGCTCAACTGGTGTCGCGTCGTCGAGCGTGCTGCGGAAGAAGGGAGCGGGGACATCGTGGGCGCCACATTGAGCGCGCATGGAAGTGAGGTCTCAGCCCTTCGCCGACTTTTCGAAAGTCTGCGGCCGCCGGGATTGAGGCGTGTGCCGGGCCAAGCCGAGGGCGACGACCTCGATGTGGATGCGGCCGTTCGTATGTGCGCGGAACGGGCGGCGGGGGCAGACCTATCGGACCGGATCTACGTCAGGCGGGAGAGAAAAGAACGGGATGTCGCCGCCGCGTTTTTGGTCGACGTGAGTGGTTCAACCAGCCGCCAGTTGGATAGCGGCCGGCGCGTGATCGATCTGGAGAAAGAGGGGCTGGTGCTCTTGTGTGAAGCGCTTGAAGCGGTCGGAGACCAATATGCGCTGTACGGCTATTCCGGCCAGGGCCGGGGACAAGTGGACTTTCTGGTGATCAAGGATTTTGACGATCGGTTGGGCGGGAAAGAAGCGCAGCGGTTGGGTGGACTGTCTCCTATGCAGCAAAATCGTGATGGGGCGGCCATTCGGCATGCCACGGCCAAATTGTTGGCGCAAGAGGCGCGGACGCGGCTGCTCATCCTCATCAGCGATGGGCGTCCGCTCGACGACGGGTATAAAGACGAGTATTCGCTGGAAGACACCAAGGTTGCGTTGCGAGAGGCGCGTCAGCGGGGGGTGCATCCGTTTTGTATCACGATCGATCAGGAGGCCGATGGCTATGTCCGGAGAATGTACGGCGACGTGCAGTTCGCGGTCATCGATCATCTCGAAGCCTTGCCGAAGCGATTGCCGCGGATATACTCACGTCTCACGACGTGAAAGAGGTTAGGGGTGAGGGGTTAGGCGTAAGGGGTACGGAGAATCCATGACAAGTTCAGCGGAGAGACCGACAGTGCCGCCCTGGCTGCACAAGCTGTTTACAGGGCATCAGTATCCCTATGTCCGCCGGCTGGCAAAGTTTGCACAGCCTATGAAGCCGGGTGAGGATCGCCTGGAGCCGACGAAGGAGCTGATCGAGGCCAAGTTCTGGGAGGTCTATCCCCGTTGTTGGGCCAAGATTCTTCAAGAAGTCAAAGTAGGCATGATCGTGGTCTTCCATGACCTCGGCGAATATCCGGCGGGAGGGTATCAGGAATTGGTCGATGACCCGGACGCATTTCTGGCCAAGACCTATGGCAAGAAGAAGATCAAAGTGAATTTCTATGATGGGGACAATTTTGTCTGCACGATCAATTTTAAAGTCGCAGGCTGGACGGAACATGAACACTGAGGAGTTCTGAGTTCTGAAGTATGAGTTTTGAGTTGCGGAGCGCATGGAATAACTCAGAACTCAACACTCATAACTCAGAACTGGACCGGAGGGAAGTATGGGGAGACCAAAAATTACGGTGGTGGGCGCGGGGAATGTCGGAGGCACGACGGCGCAGCGGCTGGCCGAGAAGGACGAGTACGAAGTGGTGCTTGTCGATATT
>CAMDRK010000342.1 GCA_945906715.1 Nitrospira lenta | reverse complement strand
CGTTGAGGAGGGGCGGAGGCTATGATACCATCCGCCCTGTGATACGGCGCTCTTCCGAGCCCAACCTCTCTGAACAGTTTCAGCAATGGCTGGATCGTGTTGCGCGTCCGATCGAATTCGCGACACGCGATGCCTTCGCACATCTGCCTACCGTCAAGAATCTGAACCGCTTTGTCTCCTCACAGGTGATGCAGGCCCTGTCCGATCACGTCTATCCACGGGCGGTTGAAGCGGCATTACTCCAGTTACGTGAGTTGTTTCTTGTAGACCAGCAGCGTCTTTCGGCCAAGGATCAACAGCGTCGGCTACAGGAAGCCATGGTCATTCTTGGAGTTTTGCGCAAGGCCGTTTACGATCCGGTCCGGGCCTGGCAGGAAGCGGAGCCTATAGTCGTGCGTGAGCCTGTCATCAATGAAGTCCCATCGCGCGCATGGTGGGAACAGCCGATCCGTTTCGCGAAGGGAGTCGGCCCGAAGCGTACAGCCTTGCTCCAACGGTTCGGGATCGAGACGGTGGAGGATGCCCTGTGGACTGTGCCTTGGCGCTATGAAGATCGCTCGATCATGACCCCGATCGGGCAGCTCGTGCCTGGTGTGCAGGCTTCGATCTGCGGCACGATTGTTCGCAGTGAGGCAAAGCGCGCCCGCAGTCGCCGCCTCACCATCCTCGACATTGTGGTGGAGGACTCAACGGGGCGTCTTCAGGCTGTGTTCTTTAACCAGCCGTTTCTCGAACAACTCTTCACCGTTGGGACGAGCCTCATGCTGACCGGGAGGATGGTGGCAGGTGCGCAGGGGTGGGTGGCGATGAGGATGGAGGTTGCGCAGTACGAAGTGGTAGGCGCGGAAGCCGAAGCACCGCTGCACGTGGGGCGGATTGTTCCTGTGTATCACGAAACCAAGGGGTGGACGTCACGGCAGATGCGCGCTCTGATGAAAGGCTTGCTGGATGCGCATGTTGCCGAGGCTCGAGAGGTGTTGCCGGTTCCGCTGCGTGCCCGCTGTCGATTGCTGCCTATTCAACAAGCCATTCAAGACGTGCATTTTCCTCAGGCTGGGACGGATGGGGGACAGCTCGATCGAGGCCTCACGCCGGCGCATCGGCGCTTGGCGTTTGAAGAGCTGTTCGTGCTCCAACTCGCATTGGCCTCGCGGCAACGAGTCATGAAGGAAGAGGTCAAGGAGGTGTCGTTCAATCCGAAGACGCCGCTCCTCGGAAAGCTGGATCGATCGTTACCCTTTCAGTTGACTGCAGCGCAAGAGCGGGTGAATCGCGAGATTCTATCGGACATGACGTCGTCCAAACCGATGAATCGCCTAGTCCAGGGCGATGTCGGGTCCGGCAAAACCATCGTGGCGGTGCAGGCGATGGTGCTGGCCTGTGGATCGGGCTATCAGGCGGCATTGATGGCGCCGACGGAAATTCTCGCCGAGCAACACTATCGGACGATGAAGGGGCTCTTGGAGCCGCTCGGACTTTCCGTGGCGCTTGTGAGAGGGAGGGGGCGTGCTGCAGCGCGTAAAACAATTCACGAGCAGGTGGCCTCCGGGGCTGCACAGGTCGTGATCGGAACCCATGCGGTTATCCAGCAAGGCGTCACTTTCGCGAAACTTGGACTTGTCGTGGTCGATGAGCAACATCGGTTCGGCGTTCTTCAACGGAAGACGCTCATCGAGAAGGGGTATAAGCCGGATGTGCTGGTGCTGACCGCAACGCCAATTCCACGCACGTTAGCGATGACTGTGTACGGGGACTTGGATGTTTCGGTGATCGACCAGATGCCGCCAGGGCGAAAGCCGGTGCGGACATTTCTCCTGACCGACGGCCAACGCGGACGGGCCTATCAGATTTTGCGCGATGAACTGCGAAGCGGCAGGCAGGCCTATGTCGTGTATCCGCTCGTCGAGGAATCGGAAAAGACCGATTTGCAGGCGGCGATACAAGGCGCTGAACAGTTGCAAGCGGACGAGTTGGCCGAGTTTCGTGTCGGGCTGTTGCACGGACGGATGAAGTCGGAAGAGAAAGAACAGGTCATGGCAGCGTATAAGAAGGGCGAGACCCAGGTTCTGGTGGCGACAACGGTGGTGGAGGTTGGAGTCGATGTGCCCAATGCCACGGTCATGATGATCGAGCATGCCGAGCGGTTTGGGCTGGCGCAGTTGCACCAATTGCGCGGGCGCGTTGGGAGAAGCGGCCACCAGTCCTATTGTCTGCTGATGGCCTCATGGCTATCAGGGGGTAAAGGGGTATCGAGGGGGATGGGGGTAAGGGGGCAAGGGGGTAAAGATACCCCGCTATCCCGCTACCCCGCTACCTCTACCCCGTCATCGGCTGCCAGGGAGCGGCTTGAGGCCTTAGTGAAATCGAACGATGGATTTGTGATCGCTGAAGAAGATTTGCGTATCAGAGGGCCTGGCGAGTTTTTTGGGCTTCGGCAGTGGGGCATGCCGGAGTTTCGTGTCGCGAATTTGGTGCGGGATGCCGATATGCTTCAGCAGGCGCGGCAGGAGGCCGTTGCCCTGTTGAAGCAGGATCCACAGCTGAAGGCGCCGGTGCACCGCGTCTTGCGGGAGGCGATGTTGCGAAAGTGGGAAAAGAAATTGGAGTTGGGATCGGTCAGTTAATACGCTGACAGGCTGACAGGAATACAAGCTGACAGAGTAGAGTCTGGATGTCAGCTTGAAACCTGCAGGCTTGTCAGCCAGGAATAATACGCTGACACGCTGACACGCATGCAGGCTGACAGGTCAGAGTCCGGATGTCAGCGTGAAACCTGCAAGCTTGTCAGCCAGGAGTTCCAGGAGTTGTCGTGGGCTTACTACAGCGTCTGAAACATGACTTGATGGCGGGGTTGGCGACGTTGCGCCATGGCACGGCGCAGGCGGCGATCCGTGCGCTGGAAGAAACGGAATTACTAAGAATCCGGCTCGACATCCGCAAGCTTGATCAGCAATTGGACGAGCTGTACCGGGATGTCGGGGAGCGGGGGGTTCATCTTCGCGAGGGAGGTGAAGCCGTTGAGAGGGTTCTCTTCGACACTGAAGTTAGTCGACTGGTCAAAGAAATCCAGGAGATCAAAAGTGTTCGCGACAAGCTTGAATCGGAGATCGCGGAGATTCGAACCGGCCTATGAAGGACTTGTCACGCACGAT
>CAMDRK010000341.1 GCA_945906715.1 Nitrospira lenta | reverse complement strand
AACAGGAAGATCACGGTCCCTTGCGATTCCAGGAGCGGGATGTGCAGCACGCCGTGGGTGACAAGCAGAATCACGAGCGGAATCAGCAGCGTAGTCGTGAATCCCGTGAGCCAGGTCAGGCGCGAGAACTCCTGTTCGTCTGCGTGAGGGTCCGCATGGGGGAAGGCCGGCTCCTGGCGGGCCTTGTGGATCACGTCGCCAGCATTCAGGAACATCGTGGCCTTGAACAGTCCGTGGGCGATGAGATGGAAGGCGGCCAGCGAGAAGGCACCCAATCCGCATTCCATAATCATGTACCCCATCTGCCCGATCGTCGAGAAGCCGAGAGTGTTCTTGATGTCATTCTGAACCAGCATCATGGTCGCGCCGAGAACCGCCGTGAGTGTCCCGACCACCAGCGCCACATGCAGTGTGGTCGAGCTCAAACCGAAGAGCGGGGCCAGGCGATTGATGAGAAACCCGCCGGCATTGATGATCCCCGCGTGCAACAGGGCCGTCGCTGGCGTTGGTGCATAGAGATAGCCGGGGAGCCAGATGAACAGGGGAAACTGCGCCGACTTACTCATGGCTCCAATGAACAGGAGCAGTGTGATCACCGTCGCCCCGCTGATTTCGATACCGGGCCAAGGCGAGAGCATGATCGGAAATTCGGCGGCCTTGGCGAACAACGGTTGGAACTCCAACGTCCCGTACAGCTGATAGGCGAGCACGATGCCGGATAGGAAGGCCACATCGCCGACCCGCAAAAGGGTAAAGGTTCGAACCGCCCCCTTGCGCGTCCCCTCATGGGAATGATTGTGAGCGAGCACGTAGAGCAGACAGCTGATGACTTGCCAGGCCAGGAACAGCATCATCAGGTTGACGCTGGAGACCATGCAGAGCAGCACGGTGGTTGTAAAGCCGATCAGCGACAGAAACCGGCGGTCATGGGGGTCCTGATACATATGGCCGATGGAATAGGCGTAGATGACGGTGCCGACACCGGAGATCAACACCATCATGACCGCGCTCAAGCGGTCGATATAGAATCCCAGGGGAAAGGCCAGGGAGGCGAGAGACGCAGGGTCGTAGAAACGAATGGTGATAGGCCCCTCCGTCGCCACAAGCCACAGGATCACAATGGCGCCGAGAAAGGTGGCGCTAATGGGAAAGGCCGCGATCTTGGCTCGGAGATTCCGCGAGCGCTCGTTGCCTACCAGCACAACGAGCGCTGCAAGGAGCGGAAGGAACGTAATTAGGACAACAGGAGACAACGGTACCTCATCACATTCGCGTGTCGGTTGCTAGAAAACACAAAAGCCAACCGAGATCCTCGATCGCTCGTCGAGGTAACTCCAGTTGGCTTGTACTACAACCAGCCATTCTTTCGAATCGCCGGCTGCCCTACGGCCCCCGTCTATCAAGATCGACGTCCCGCCTGTCGGAGAACAACCACGGAACCGGCGGCACGCCGTACGATGAAACCCGCCCAATCAATAATACTGTTCGTAGACCTTCGTCAAGCGCCGGGAGAAAATCGGTTCCCCCAGCCGTCACTCGATGGGCCGAAAGCCCTAGGCCGTACGTGGTGTTGGACAAAGGGCATACGTTTTCGCTTGTTCGGGCCGGTTCGCCCCCCTATAATCCGCACCGGGTTGGTCATCGAGGCAGAAGGCCTCATTGGCAGGGGGACCATGTGGAAAACGCCATCCGTAACGCCATCATCAAGTTTGAACAAGAATTCATGGGCCGTGGACCGGATGAAGTGCGTGCGTTCGTCGTTCGCGACCTTGTCGTGGTGCGGCTCAAGGGGGTACTGACGCCGGCCGAACGTCAGCTGGCCAAAACGGTGGACGGTGTCGATATGGTCAAGCGATTGCGACAGAACTTGATTGCACTGGGTCGCGAAAAACTCTGCGAGCAAGTGAGCGAAATTACGGGTGCCAAAACCCTCGCGCTCTTTACCGATATCGATGTGCAAATCGGCGAACGGGTGTTCGTCTTTACGCTCGATCGCGACATCCAGGGCGGAAGTCGATAGAGGAAATCCGCGCAATGGAGCGACTCTTCAAAGGATTCCTCAAGTTTCGAACCGAAGTCTTCGGCAAGAAGAAAGAGCTCTTCACCCGGCTCTCAGAAACCCACGCTCCCCGTACCCGCTTCATTACCTGTTCCGATGCGCGAGTCGACATACACGCTCCTTACGCAAACCGATCCCGGCGAGCTCTTTATTCTTAGAAACGCCGGCAACATGGTGCCGCCTTATGGCTCCATGCAAGGCGGCAGCACTGCCACTATCGAATACGCGATGGCCGTATTGAAAGTTCCCCGCATCATTGTCTGCGGCCACACCCATTGTGCTGTCATGAAGGCTCTGCTGAATCCATGGGCAGTCTCCGACTTGCCCGCTTTCAGGGAATGAGTCTGGCAGGCCGAAACCACCCGCCGTATCATGCATGAGCACTATACCGAACTCGCTGGCGACGACCGCATGATCAAGACGACCCAGGAAAATGTCCGATCCCAGCTGCGACCATCTTCGCACCCATCCATCCGTCGCCCTACTTCTTCGGAAGAAGGAAGTGGATCTCCATGGATGGGTCTATTCCATCTCGACCGGCGACGTGTGGGTCTACGACTTCGAGGTCGAACAATTCACCTCTCTGTTAGATGAGACGTATTCTCGCTTGAAAACGTCAAGCTAGTCCTGGCATGTTCCGTCAATGAGCACACGCCAGCTGGAAGCTCTCTCTTTCGACAACACCTATGCCCGCCTACCTGAGAAGGACTTTTCAGTAATTGATCGCCTCTTGACCATTTCCCAAGACTCCGTACACCCAACGGCCGGGCATGGAATTCCATGCCCGGCCTCGCTCAATTGAGGAAAACATCTCAGCGTCATTTGCTCGTCGTGATGCGATGAAACAAGACAAGTGTTGCGGACGTATGATCCGGGTCACGGGTGGCACAGATTGAAAGTGTGGTGATCACCGTCCTCTTTCCCCACCCTGTTGCGCAAGGCGTCGGCGCGCCGGGGGGACGATTTTATGGGTTGGCAGACGGTTTGCCTGTGCTGGCCTGGACGAGGTTTGTCTTTCCTGAAGGCCCGATCTCGTTGAGTTTTTGGCTGAGCACTGCCATGGAGCGATTGTCCGGCAGGGTCAGTAGTCAGTCGGCAAACCTGACATGTTCAGGCA
>CAMDRK010000340.1 GCA_945906715.1 Nitrospira lenta | reverse complement strand
ATATACTGCTCCGCAGCAAGCCTCACCTGCCCCTCCAACTCCTCATCAGGCATCGGCGGCAGGCTGATCTTTTTAATGATGACTGCATGGCCAGAAATCGACACGGCGACCTGCTTGACCTTAATGTTCGTTTCCTCGAACAATTCTTTAATCGCCGATACCACCCGCCCTTCATCCATCACTGTACCGTCAACGATGACTTCCGGCTCAAGAGGTTTAAACCCAAACTTCTGGAGAATGTATCGCCCTCGATTCTCCTTCAACTGAACGAGCTTGATCCCGCTCGACCCGATATCCAGCCCGACGAGCTGTCGCTTCGGGCTAAACATCGAAAATAGATCAGTTTCGGCAATACCTTTAAATAAACTCAGCATACGTGCCCCTGACTGTACATGACTACCCGTACAGAGCAAGTCTTTATGTGATTTTCTCGCAGACTGTTATTCATGGCCATATATCCCCATCCCAGCAAACTTCCACGCCCCAAAGAAAGCATGTGTCCCTAACCCATTCTCGCTATTCATCTGTGGTCTACCCTCTGCTCAACATACCCCTGCATGAGGGACGATTTGGGCCTGAAGCACAGCCGGTAGACATCGAACAACGCCTCTACACTGAGGAGCGGCTTTGCCCGTCAGCTAAATATAGTGTAGATGCTCTACCTGTCAAGGAAATCGCTTTTCCTGCACATGCTTAGAAACAAAGGGGTTGGTGGCGGGAGGATTGGCCTAACGGTCCCGTGGATTATTACCTACTGATATCGCGATGCGTGACGGTCGCTTGATATCCCAGCGCAGAAAAACTTGCTTGAAGTCGTCCAGCAATCGCCACAGATCGATGGCGTCCGCCGGTGCAGCCAACTCCAACATTCACATAGCTGCGGCGTTCTCGTTCGAAAAGAGGAAGGAGGAATTTAAAGAAACCTTCCAGCTGCCCAATAAATGCAACGGCGTCTGGATCAGTCAGCACATAGGTCCGCACCCGCGAGTCTTCCCCTGTTAATGGTTTGAGGTCAGGAACGAAAAACGGGTTCCGCAAGAACCGGACATCGAACAGGAGGTCGATATCGTACGGCACACCGAACTTGTAGCCGAATGTTACCAGCGAGATGGTTAACCGCTGAGGCGTGCCTTCCTGCCTGAACTGTCTGATCAACAGTTCACGCAACTCATGCACCGTCAAGTCCGAGGTATCCACAATCCGGTCGGCGTTGCGCCGAAGATCCGCAAGACGCTCCTTTTCAAAACGCACTCCTTCCAATACAGGCAGTTGCGGCAGCAGTGGATGGGGCCTCCGAGACTCTGAGAATCGACGAACCAAGACTTCTTCACGAGCTTCAAAGAATATGAGCTCAACCGCATGGCCAAGCGCCTTCACTCGCTCAAGAATCCCCACCAGATCGGAAAAGAACACGCGCTCTCTAACATCGATGCCGAGCGCAACATTTTTAATCTCACCCCCCTGCTGATGACAGAGCTCGACAAAAGTCGGCAGGAGAGCCGGCGGCAAATTATCGATACAGAAATACCCGGCGTCTTCGAAACACTTGAGGGCATGCGACTTCCCTGATCCAGAAAGACCGCTGATCACCACCAACTTTAGTCCTGCCATACCTGCTACCCCTTACGGGTCAATCAAGACCACTCGATTACGATCTATACGCTGTAGAATCTGCAGCTTTCCCGAAGACAGTGCGGTAAACACCACCAACGAGCCAGGCAGAGGATCGAGCCGGCGCTTCGCATCCTCCAGCGTCAGAACAACCCGGACCGGACGAATGACTTCAAGCTCTTCCTCTTCCTGACGAAGAGCCTGGCGCGGAACCTTACGCACCGACCTCTTCGTCGGTTCTTTATGATCAGTCTGGCGTTCCTTATGTTTTCGTATCTGGACGCCCAAGCGGTCCACGAGCTGGTCGACCGTCGCGTACATTTCCTGCGTCGAAGCTTTTGCCTGAATCCGCCGCCCTTGCATTGTACAAACGACCTCCGCACAATGCTGAAGCTTGCTCACACCCAAGATCACTTCCAGGTGGCTCAGCTTTACTTCATACCGCGCGAGCCTCTCAAACCGATTTTCGATATGCTGTCTGAGCGCCGGCGTGATAACGAGGCGTCGTCCTGTAATCTTCATAGGCTTTCGTCCTTTCAAGCTGAGTAACCTCGGCCCCTCTTCACTCAGCTATGCTGGTTGGTTTTGAACATCCATAGCACCGGGGGAAACGCCAGATAAGAACAAACTACAAGCGCAGCTGGACAGGGAAGGTCTAAAAGAATCGCTTACGCTGAGTGGCGGATGGAATATGTTCTTCCGCCCGATACTTGGCCACTGTCCGCCGCGCGATCACAACCTGCTGTGTAAGCAGGCGCGCTGCGATCTCTTCATCTTTGAGGGGACGGCGGGCATCTTCCTCCGCCACCATCTTCCGAATCATCTCCCTTACCGTCACGGACGACATCATGTCGGAGGGCTGATCTGCTCGCTGCAGGCCGGCGTTAAAGAAAAACTTTAGATCCAACAACCCTTGCGGGCAATACATGTACTTATTGGCTGTCACACGACTGATTGTCGACTCGTGCATCCCAATATCTTCAGCCACCTGTTTGAGCACCAACGGCTTCAGATGCTCCACGCCCTTTTCAAAGAACTGCTCCTGAAACTTCACGATACTCGACACCACTTTTACGATTGTCTTATTCCGTTGCTCGATGCTGCGAATAACCCATTGCGCCGCCCGAAGCTTTTCATCCAGATAGGCCTTTGTCTCCTCTGACCCGTTCTCACCTGCCCCCATCAACTGCTTATAGTACGGGCTGATCCGCATACGGGGAAGCCCGTCGTCGTTCAGTAATACCACCCATTCACCTTCATTCTTGGCGACAAACACGTCAGGGACAATGACATAGTTGTGGGTATTCGTAAACGGTCGTCCCGGCTTCGGTTCAAGCACTTCGATAACCTTGGTCGCCTGAAAAACCTCTTCTACGGTGACATCGAGAGCTTTTGCAATTCTCGCATACTGTTTCTTCTCTAAGTCTTTGAGATGGTGCTGAACAATGGCTTCAACAATCGACCCCTTCAAGGCGCCGGGTCTGGCCCCTAATGACCCCATCGGACTCTTCCCCAAATGTCCGATCTGTAAGAGTAGGCATTCCGCTAGATCGCGTGCCGCCACTCCCGTCGGATCAAAACTCTGAATATCCTTCAGAACCGACT
>CAMDRK010000339.1 GCA_945906715.1 Nitrospira lenta | reverse complement strand
TGCGGCAGCGCAGGTGGGGAGTGAGACGGGAACCTTCAACGACGACCCGCTGATGCACAGTACCAATATTACCGTCGCCAATAGCACGGTGTTCAATGTGGCAATGGTGGCGGGAGGGCTGCCGATCAAGAGACGGCTGAAGAAAGCAGGCCTGCAGATGATGAAATGTAACGTGCACAAGTTTATGCAGGCGTATCGGATGGTGTTTGACGATCCGTACTTCGACCAGACGACAGAGACCGGTCAGTTCTCAATTGCCGGCGTCTCTCCAGGATTGCACAGGATCACGGTGTGGCATGAGACTTTGGGCCTGATGGAGAAGGAGCTGCAGGTTCCGGCCCAGGGTACTGTCGTTGTAGATCTGGAATATAAATGAGGTCAGGCCGTTGATGCATAACGACGTTCACCTACAATTGCACAGAACTGTACCGTCTCCTGCCAGGCGAATGACGCTGGCCATCAGCGCCATTCTTCTTGTTGTGGTGGCTGGGTATGGAGGTCTCTTCATCCATAACGAGCAAACGCAGGTTCGCATGCAGGCCGAGGAACAGGGTCGTGTATTGGCTCGCGGGTATGCAGCCCTCGGTGCGTCGGCTCTGTTCGATAATCTCTTCATGTTGCAGAGCGCCTTTATCCAGGTGAAGAACCAGCATGATATCCAGCGTATCATGCTGCTCGATCCCGACCACATGATCGTGGCATCGGATATCACCACGCTGATCGGCACCACCCTCGACGACCAGGCGAGCAAGAATGCCGAACAGAAGAAAAATGGCGCCGTCTTTCCCGGCTCGGAGGTTGGGTTAAGCGACGACACCCTTGTGGTTTTTGAGCCGCTGTATGGGGACCCGCTGTATCGGACGGGAACAGACGGTGTTGTTGAGGGGAAGCATGAACGATTGCCCACATTCGCTGGCTGGATTCGAATCGAAATCTCACTGAAGAGGTTGGAGTCTGAGGCCTGGCAGCTGCTTGTGCAACAGGTCCTGGCGATGGCGCTGTTTGCTGTGGTGATGATGTTCATCGTGAGCAAGACGATTCAGCGTCTCAGTCATAACCTGGAAAAGAGCGAGGCGAAGTTGCAGAAGACGATCGATACGGCGCTTGATGCGGTGGTGACGACAGACGCTGCCGGAACGATCACCGGTTGGAACATTCAGGCTGAGACAATCTTTGGGTGGTCCGAGCAGCAGGCCCTTGGGCGGCCGCTCGACTCCCTCGTCATTCCCGTAGAGGGGCGTGATGAGTATCGGCGAGAACTCGCTCGCTTCCTGGAAGCGCGCGAGACTCAGTTCGTGGCCCAGCGGCTTGAATTGATCACCGTCCGGAAAGAGGGGGGCGAGTTCCCTGTGGAATGGTCCATGTCGCCGATTTGGGTCCATAATGAGTGCAAATTCAGCAGTTTTATCCGAGATATTACCGAGCGGAAAAAGGCAGAAGAGGCGCAGGCCAGCTATCGGATGCAGCTTGAGCGCGAGGTCACCATGCGAACGGAGGCACTTGAGGCTCTCCAACAAGCGAAGGATCTTGCCGAGTCGGCGAGTCGGGCCAAGAGCGACTTCTTGGCCCACATGAGCCATGAAATTCGAACACCCATGAACGGGATTCTTGGGATGACCGAACTGTTGCAGCAGACGGAACTGTCGGACAAGCAGTATCACTTCGTCGATACCGTCTACCGGTCAGGGGCCACGCTATTGAAGTTCATCAATGATGTCTTGGATTTCTCGAAGGTAGAGGCTGGGAAGATTGAATTGGAGCGCATACGATTCGATCTGGCTAAAACAGTCAGGGAGGTGACGGACCTCTTTGTCAACCAGGCGCAGGGCAAGGGCATCAAACTGACTTGTGTGCTGGCTGAGTCCGTTCCGTCAGTTCTCCAGGGAGATCCTGTTCGGTTACAACAGATTCTCATGAATCTGGTGAATAATGCAGTGAAGTTTACCAACCAAGGGAGCATCACGCTCACGGTCACGACGGCGGAAGCATCGGCTTCTCATACCCTCGTGCGATTCGAAGTGCAAGATTCTGGAATCGGCATCGACCCTGACGTGCAAGCCAGAATTTTTGACGCATTTTCACAAGCCGACGAATCGACGGCCAGAAAATATGGCGGGACCGGTTTGGGGCTGTCTATCGTCAAACAGTTGGCTCAGCTGATGGAGGGGACGGTTGGTGTCAGGAGTGAGCCTGGGCAGGGGGCGACGTTTTGGTGTACCGCGCGCTTGGAGAAAGTCTCGGGAGGTACGCGTGAAGGTAAGAAGAGGTTCCCCTCGCGGAAAGGCGATGTCCTGCCTAACGGTGTTTCGAAAATCCCTGAGCCGAAGGTAGCTGGCGCGCGGGTTTTGCTGGCAGAGGACAATCCGGTCAATCGGGAAGTCGCGGTCTGCATGTTGGAGCAATTGGGCTGTCCGGTTGTGGCAGTCGAACATGGCCGTGATGCGATGGCCAAGATGGAGTGCGATCAATTCGACCTGGTCTTGATGGACTGCCAGATGCCGGAGATGGACGGCTTCTCTGCGGCCAAGGCGATTCGCGATGGCGAACAGCGCTCCGGCCGGCATGTGCCTATCGTGGCGCTGACGGCGCATGCCATCGATGGCGATCGCGAACGATGTTTAGCTGCTGGCATGGATGACTATATGACGAAGCCGTTTAAGCAGAGTGAACTTGCAAACATGATTCAGAAATGGGCACAGCGTTCTGGTGATGAGGCAGTACTAACGTCTGATCAATCCAAGGCCGTACCGGTTGAAGCGATTCAGTCACCATCGGAGGTGACAGAAGAGGGGACGAGGCAGGCGCCGGTCCTCACCCTGTTAGGTACGCCGTTGGCCGATCAAGTGCTCGACCAGTTACGCGCGCTCAGGCGCCCTGGGAGGCCGGACCCGGTCGCAAAAATCCTCACGAGTTTTCTGGAAAGCTCCGCCACGTATGTGAGCGCCATTCACCAGGCGGCGGTCCATCCTGATGCAAAGGCCCTTTTTCACGCGGCCCATTCCTTGAAATCGTCGAGCGCCATGATCGGGGCGATGGAGTTATCGAAGATTCTGAAAGATTTCGAGTTTATGGGCCGTCAGTCTGACCTGGCAGGATGCCAGGCACGGATGGCTGAATTGGACGCTGTCTATGAAGCGGTGAGGCAGGCCGTGCTGAATGAATTAGGCAAAAAAACAGCCTAGCGAAGAACGATGCAGACATTCCAGGAACGAACATGC
>CAMDRK010000338.1 GCA_945906715.1 Nitrospira lenta | reverse complement strand
ATCGGAATGCCGTGGTCATTCACGGCCTTGATGACTTCTTCGACTTTCCACCAGGCCCCGATATTGCCAGGATTGATCCGGACACAGTCCACAACCGCAGCTGCTTTCAATGCGAGCCGATGGTCGAAATGAATATCTGCGATCAGCGGCACGGTCATCGCTGCTTTGATCTTGGGCAGTGCTGCAGCCGCCTCATCGTCCGGCACAGCCACGCGGATCACTTCGCAGCCTGCGGCCTCCAGCTGACGAATTTGCTCAATCGTCGCCACAGTATCGCGCGTATCGGTGGAACACATCGACTGCACGGACACAGGCGCGTCTCCGCCAATCTTGACCTTGCCGACCGTGATCTGTCTGGTTTTTCGTCTAGTAATATGCATTTGACTCCGCTCGCCTTACCCCTAACCCTTCACCCCCTCACCTCTTCGGTCAGCTCCCCTGCTCATCCCCGTGCGGCAGATGATCGGACGATGTGGCCAGGGCAAACCTCTCTCGTGAGGAAGCCGGTGTCTTCCCGATGAGCTCCTTCACGCTCTGATAGATGCCTTCCGCCGTCAACCCATACCGTTCGCGCAGGAAATCCTGCGGTCCTTGCTCGATGTACCGATCCGGCAACCCCAGGATCTTCGTCGTCACATCCGTCACGCCGGCATCGGACAGGGCTTCGAGAACGGCTGAGCCGAACCCGCCCATCTTGCTGCCTTCTTCGACCGTGACCACGTATCGGACGCGCTTCGCCACCTCGACAATCAAGTCCTGATCCAGCGGCTTCACGAAACGCGCATTCACCACCGCTGTGGAAATACCTTCTTCCTCAAGCCGTTTCGCCGCCGTCACCGCATGAGCGACCGGCACACCGATGGCCACGATTGCCACCTCCGTACCATCGCGCAGCAACTCGCCCTTCCCGATCGGCAAGGCCATCGGTTCCGGATCCATGGTGACGCCCAGAGTCTGTCCGCGCGGATACCGCACCGAGGCAGGCCCCTCATACTGGATGCAGGTTTTCATCATGTGCTGCAATTCATTTTCATCCTTCGGCGCCATGACGACCATGTTCGGCACATGGCGCAGAAACGCATAATCGAATGCGCCATGGTGTGTCGTCCCGTCTTCCGCCACCAGCCCGCCGCGATCGATGCAGAACGTCACCGGCAGATTTTGCGTGGCGACATCGTGGACCACCTGGTCGTACGCGCGCTGTAAAAATGTGGCATACATCGCCACGACCGGCCGGAGGCCCTGCGTGGCAAGACCTGCGGCGAATGTCACTGCGTGCTGCTCGGCAATCCCTACGTCATAGAGCCGGGCTGGAAACTCTTTCTCGAAACTATTAAGGCCGGTCCCTTCGCACATCGCAGCCGTAATCGCGACGATCCGCTTATCCTTTCGGGCCAGCTTGACCAACGATTCGATGGCGACCTGGGTATAAGAGGGCCGCGCCGCTTTCTTTGCCGGCGCCCCGGTTTCCCTGACAAAAGGCGGGCAGGCATGGAACCATACCGGATTCTTCACCGCAGGCTCATACCCCAGCCCTTTTTTCGTAATGACATGGAGCAACACCGGCCCCTTCATCTTCAGCATATTTTCCAAGGTCGGCAGCAGGTGCTCGAAGTTATGTCCTTCAATCGGTCCCGCATACCTGAATCCCAGCTCTTCAAAAAGCAGCCCGGGAAGGATCGCGCCCTTGGCCAACTCTTCAGCCCGGCGAGCCAGCTTCTGCATGTCCGATCCGATATGGGGGATCTTCCCCAGTAGTTGCCCCGTTTCCTCCCGCATCTTGGCATAAAACTCACCGGTGAAGGTTCGGTTCAAATAGGAGGAGATAGCGCCGACGTTTTTCGAGATAGACATTTGGTTGTCATTCAGGATGACCAGGAAATCTTTCCCAAGCCCTCCGGCATGGTGCAGGCCCTCCAGCGTCATACCGGCTGTCATGGCTCCGTCACCGACGATACACACGACCTTGTGTTGCTGTTTCAACTGCTCACGCGCCTCGACCATGCCGTAGGCCGCGGAGACGCCGGTTCCCGCATGGCCTGCGTTGAACGTATCGTATTCACTTTCCTCACGCTTGCAAAAGCCGCTCATCCCTCCATACTGCCGAAGCGTGTGGAATCCCTCGCGACGCCCGGTCAACAGCTTATGCACGTAGGCCTGATTACTGGTGTCCCACACGATCTTATCCTTGGGGGTATCGAGCAGATAGTGCAATGCGACCGTTAATTCGACCACCCCGAGGTTGGACGCAAGGTGCCCTCCAACGTTGGACACCACGCCGATAATCTGCTCCCGCAGTTCCTGGCACAAGGCAGGAAACTGTGTAGGTGATAACCGTTTCAGATCCGCCGGGCTTTGTATGGTCTTCAAAATCGACATGGCAGATGCTCCTTTGTTACGTCAATGCGCGCGCCTGGACAACGAGCTGGATTCAAATTCAGATTAGTACTGGCGAAGCAGTGTGACAGCTTGGACGCTCGCAGCGGTCAGTTTCACATGGGAGTCCCATGTTGTCAAGGGCTTAGCCAGGTTAGACCGCCTGACTACTACCCCCATGCATTAGGGCTCGAACCGATAGGTCAACAACGTCGAGACCGTGACATCTGCTGCGCTCCCGGTGATGAAATCGACATTCTCGACTGCATAGCCTTGCCACAAAAAGTGTTGCGTGAGGCGGTAGCTGAATCCCGCCACCGACTCCGTCACACCCCTGTCCAGTACTCGCGTGCCTACACCGCGGAATGGTGTGGAGTAATAATCGAACTGCGCCGTCAAAGAAAAATTCTCCGACCACAGATATTCTACGGCAATAAGGCCTGAGACCGTCGGATGGAGAGCAAGCCCTGCGACGCGGCCAGTCGGAATCACGCCATTGAGGTTAGCATAGACCACCCAACGGCCGGCGAATCCTTTTTCAGCCGCCAATCCGAAGCCCATGTCCGGGTTGCCACTCCCATAGAAATGCCCTGTATTCCCAGTGGGAAGCTTGAGCGCAGTACGAATTGATACCGCCGGCATCGATGCAGTTTCCAGCAACAGTTGATACTTGCTCGTCACGGTGCTGTCGCCCAATCCCACGACTCCCTCGCGTCCGCTCGCAATCGTGCGCCCTCCGCGTGAGATATTGAACACATAGTTGACCTCGTCCAGTTCTTCTCGATCCGGCGCCATGCCGGTTGTCGCCCGTTCAACGACTTTGATGGCTCCTTCCATGAACCCGCGGGAGCGAT
>CAMDRK010000337.1 GCA_945906715.1 Nitrospira lenta | reverse complement strand
CGCTCCTTCATCCTGAGCAACGTGTCGCGCATTGCCGTTTGGGCTAACGCCAAAGATTTGAGTCCCAGCAAGACCTCGTCCTGCTTGTCTTCGCTCACTCCGCACATTGCTCGCAGGAGTCCGGCCAGTCCTGGCCCCGCTTCCCGCTCGATCTGGATGTGGACGACGACAAACCATTCTTCATCCAACCCGCCGAGAAAATTTTGAAGCAGCACAATGTTCTCGAGCTGAATCGGCTTTGTCTTGTCGAGCCGCCGCCAGTTGTCGAGTGCATAGGAGGCATATGAGAGAACCGGCGGTCGGCCAAGGCGCTTGGCGATTTCATGCCAGGGTTTTGCAAGTTGAGGCGGCAGTTTGGCAGCCGGCTGGTCCGGCACTTCCCATATGTAGGCATGCCCGGCGAACGAAAAGATGCGCATTGCGGATCGATAGTCTTCTGTGCGCCAGGTGGAAGGGATGGAAGGAAGCAGTTGGCGTTGCTCATCAATGAATCGTCGGACTGTCCGAGCACTCAACAATTTCGGCAGCTCATGCCCAAGCTCATTGAGCGTGGGGGAGTCTGGTAGATCGCCGAGCGGGTCCTGTGGGAGAAATCCCTGTTCAGGAGAGATCTCGTAATTGGAGAGATCCAAAGGACCGAAGTTCGATGGTCTCATTAGGAGCCTCCGGTACGCACAACTTCAGCGGCATTACTCTACCACACATCGAGTGAATCGCGACTGAGTCGTGGACTGGAAACTCAGGATGCTCCTATTTCTCGCGTCCGTCCGAGCAGCTGCCGTTGTTCGGCAGAGCGAAGGCGGATTTTGAAGATTACCCTGCGGCTTTTTTCGCGGTTTACCACGGCAAGTGAGTCATAGATCAAGTCTTGTCTACCGCGTCCTGACGCTGACGTGATTTCTTGAAAACATTGGTACGAAGCCGGTTCTATGGCTTGAATGACCTCCAGGCCCTTCACCATCACCGACAGCGACCGTTCCTGACTCAATTTCAAATTGAACGCATCGCTGCCGTGATCGTCGGTGTGCCCTTCGATGGCGAGGGAGTCGATCTTGTCGCGTAGCGGCCCGCACAAGGCCCCCACATAGAAGGGCAACGCTTCTACAAGAAATTGATCCGCCGTAGGCGACAGCGTGCTTTTCCCCAACTCGAATGTGAGGAGGTTTTCCGGGACCACGATCATGAGCGCGAGCGGGTCGCGAGGATCAGCATCGAGAGAGAGGCCCAGGCGTTGAATGTGGTCACGCAACGCCGTCTGCACGTCCTCTTTGTTTTCTTGCAGTTCAGACTGTGCCGCGGAGGAGGTTTTGGTGAGCTGCGCCACGAAGAGCAAGATGAATACGATGGCGAGCGAGGTCATGAGATCGGTGATACCGATCGTCGTGTGGGAGGCACCTGCGCCTTGTGCTGTTGCGCGCATCATGCGGTAGGCCGTTGCGAGGATGCCAGCGACCGTTTTGGCCAAAAACGGCGCCCCTCTGTGCGAGAGAGGCCGGACGATGTTTGCTGATCAGCAAGCCTGTTCGTCAGGCGGTCGATGAGGGCCTCAAGCGTCGCTGCCGTCTGCGTCCGATCTCTGTGCATATCTTTGAGCGACGCAGTGAGGTCATGAATCGAGTCATTGAGTTCTCTCATCGGAGCTGTGAATTCTTCACGGATTACTCGTGGCAGTTCAGCCGCCGTACGTTGTGCCGTGGCCTGCTCGCCTTGTTTCAGTTTTGTTAAGGATCGAACCGCTTCGGTCAGCTCGGCAATGGGCGCCGACAGGCTGTCTGTCTCCATTCCTCCGATCCGTTCCATCAGTCCTCCGCCGGAAGTCTGTCTGGCACCGCCGTGCGCGCGGTGCATCGGTGTGAGTTGCTCCAGCATCTGTTCCATGGTTTTGCGGGGAAAGAGTTTGTCGATGAGGCTGAGGAACGAATGGTGCTCGTTCATGAGCCGAAAGACCATCGGTTTTTCGATGAGGGTGAACAGGTTGGCGGCAATCATCCCGACGATGGACGTCAGAAATTTCCCGGCAAGCCCGTTGATGAGCCCCTGAATTCCGGCAATGTCATGTCCGTCCGCGTGGAGTTTACTGAGGCCGATAAATAAGGCCAGGAAGGTCAGCAGCAACCCGATGCCCGTCACCAGGGAAGGCAGTTGGCTGTAGAAGGCCAGGTTCACGCGATGGCTCAGAAGCGTATCCTGCGTAAAGATTTCCTCCGCGCGCCGTGTGCTAAAAATGCGCGGTTCCACAAACCATGGGACATGTTCCAGGATCAGAGTCTTGCGGAATTGCGCCCAGGGCTGCCGAAACATGGGTTCCTTCTGCATGGCCGTTTCAACGGCCTGTAGGTCATCGCAGTCGATACGTGTGGGCGAGGATGCGGCCTGACCGGCCGGAGTCGCGAAGCCCACCAGCGCATGATTCGTGAATCGTTCACGATCGACGTCGCCGCGCTCGTCCGCGAGGGCGATCAGCTTCTGGCGTACACGATTGAAAGGCCGTTGCGCACCGGACACATCCAGCCTCAACCGTATGACGTGCCAGAGAAAGAAGAGCACGATTCCGAAAGATCCGATCCAGCTCAGCATCGGGCTTTCGGGCCCTCCGAAAAAGGCTGCATCGCGACTCAAGAATTCCCACAGGCTGGATATGTCGATCATCGCATCCTCAGTTCTTGGTAACAACGCAGGTATTTAAGCTGAAGGCTGAAGTAGTTACAGCAAACTCCAACGTCGGGAAAGCCTTCTCAACTTCCGTGCCTTGCACAAGAGAGGCAAAAGCTCTCAGAAATCCCATGATCTGCAATTTCCTTGGAGTCTGAGCACCAGTTGCCAGGCATTCTTTGCCTGGCAATCGGCACATTAGGACTCCCCGAGCGCAGAGCTGTCCAATGGAGAACGTATGGTAGTAGCGTATGGCCCGTTCTCTCTCCACGCTGGGACGATATTTTCTGGAAAATAATGATTGTTTGATAGAGGATACGGAGCGGCGTAAGCCTGGTGAGGCTTCGCAGGCTGTCAGATAAAATCTTGCGTTATACTGGCGCAAAATCGCTTAAGAGACTCTCCCGGTTTTCAAACAAGGGGAATACATATGAGGTTTCGTGACGTCCTCCTTATCGCGGTGACCGTTCTTGCGGTTGGTCCGATACTGTCGGCATGGGCTGAGTCTCCATCGGTTCCCGCACGGCCTGCATTGGACCAGGCCATTGAGCAGTATATTCGGTCGCACCCTGAGGTTATTGAGCAAGCCATGCAGTCCCTTG
>CAMDRK010000336.1 GCA_945906715.1 Nitrospira lenta | reverse complement strand
GTGTCGCCTTATCGACGGCAGCCTTAAAGATGGTTCGATTGGCATAGGTCAAGTCTCCCTCCACGTCCAGGATCATTCCCTGCGGCATAGTGCGTTCTTTGATTTTCATGACATCATCCTTTCTTGTGCAGATTTACGAATGGTCTCTCTGGTCTGTTCGGTCTGTCTGGTCTGTTCGGTCTGTCTGGTCTGTTCGGTCTGTCTGGTCTGTTCGGTCACAGTCCGGTTTAACCCAAAACCAAATAGACTAGATAGACCGAATAGACCAGATAGACCACTTACAGCTTGCTGACATACGCCACGATCGCAGCGGGAATCTCCGACAGCGGCAAGATCTTGTCCACTCCGCCCATCTTGATCGCCTCCTTCGGCATGCCGAAGACCACGCAACTGGCTTCGTCCTGTGCGATCGTAAAGGCGCCGGCCTGTTTCATCGTCAACATTTCCTTCGCGCCATCGCCGCCCATACCGGTGAGGATGACTCCGACTGCGTTGGCGCCGGCGTATTGGGCGACCGACGCAAACATCACATCCACCGACGGGCGATGGCGATTCACCGGAGGATCCTGGTTGATGCGCACCGTGTACCGGGCGCCGCTTCGAACGAGCGTCATGTGATAACTCCCCGGCGCCACCAGGGCATGTCCCGGCAGGACACTGTCTCCGTCTTCGGCTTCCTTGACCGAGATACGGCAGAGGGAATTCATGTGGTCAGCCCATGTCTTTGTAAACCGCTCCGGCATGTGCTGCGTAATGAGAATTGGCGGTGTATTCGGCGGCAGAGCCATCAAGACTTCCTTCACCGCCTCCGTACCACCAGTGGAGGAACCGATCGCGATAATCGTATCCGTCGTCTTAATCATCGCGGATGGGACTGGCTCCCGCTTCTGAGCGGGTGCCTGTCCCCCTTCCGACAGCCGCTGTCCCCCTTCCGACAGGGGAGACTGGGACAGGCACCGCTTCGCGGAGCCAGTCCCCCTCACCTTCGCGCAGGCGGCAGCCTTCACTTTGGCAATGAGATCTTGGGCCACCTCCTCCATACCTTCACGGAGATCGAGTTTGGGTTTGGTGATGAAGTCCACTGCGCCCAACTCCAGCGCGCGTAGGGTCGTCTGGCAGCCGGCCTCCGTCAGCGAACTCACCATCAACACAGGCATCGGGTGCCCCTTCATCAACTTCTCAAGAAACGTCAACCCGTCCATTTTTGGCATCTCGACATCGAGGGTGATCACGTCCGGATTCAACGCCTTGATTTTCTCGCGGGCGAGAAATGGGTCGGGAGCGGACCCGATCACCTCGATATCCGGGTCTCTCGACAGCAGTGCAGCCAGCACCTGCCGCATCAGCGCCGAATCATCGACCGTCAGAACTCGAATCTTGGCCATAGCCCCCTCATAGCTCATCACTTCCGGTTTCGGGATTGGAGATTCTGGTTGCTAGTTGCATGTTGTGAGGAAACACCCTCCGCAAACTTGCAACTTGCAACCAGAAACTAGAAACATGAAACTAGAAGAGCGTGACATCCTCCACCGGCTGCTGCTCCCGCTGCTTGATTTTCGCTGCGTACTCGTTCTCCCGTTCGAAAATGGTCTTGTTCTTGAGTCGCTCAAGCTTCTTCATCAACACGCGGCCCGAGTCGGTGAAGTAATAGACTTTTCTGGGACAAACATCGCCGAGATCGGTCGTGACGGTCGCAAGTCCTTCGCTCTTTAAGTAGCCGATTACCCACTTGGCATTGTTCGCACCCACATCGATATTGCCTTCGTAGATCTTGCCGGCGCCGAAGAGCTTGATTTCAAGGCGGCTCTTGAGCCCGCCACGTTTGAGGATTTCGTTGATCAGCGATTCCATCGCATAAGACCCGTACCGGGTGGATTCTCCCCAGCTATCGTGCGCGCCCCCTTGAGGTTCCGGCAGCATGAAGTGGTTCATGCCGCCGACCCCGGCGATCGGGTCGCGGATGCAGGCCGAAATGCAGGAGCCCAAGACCGTATAGACGACCATCGGCTCTCTGCTGACGAAAAACTCCCCAGGCAAAATGGACGCAATCTCGTGCGGGAAACGATTGTCGCGCATCCGCCGGATGTGAGCAAAGGGGTCACGTGAGGCGTCAGGCGTCAGGCGTAAGGGGACAGTAGTCATGATTCTCGATGCTTCCTCTCAGCGCTTATCGTCTTCCGTCTCATCCCTTACCTCCGTTGCCCTCATACCCCACTATCCCCCTCACCCGTTACCCCTCACCCCTATCCCTTTACCCTTCCTTCTGGTAAATCGTCGGCGCGATCGACTTGAAGGGGTGATTGACCCACTGCAAGCTTTCGGAATGGCCGATGAACAGGTAACCGCCTGGTTTCAAGTAACGATGAAACTTGTTCACGAGCGTCTCCTGGGTCGGACGATCAAAATAGATCATGACGTTCCGGCAGAAGATCAGATCGAGCTGGTTTTTAATTGGGAAATGATCGTCCATCAAGTTCAAGCGTCGGAACGTAATCGCAGCGGCAAGATGCGGTTTCACTTTGAAGACGCCGGATTGCTCGCCCCGTCCGCGGAGGAAATGCCGCTTGATGAATTCCGGCGGCACATCGCGAAAGCGGTCTTCGTCGTACGTGCCGGACGCCGCCTTGGCAAGGACACGGGTCGAGAGATCGGAGGCCAAGATTTTGAAATCCCACCGATCGGGATTCGCCACACCTTCATACAGCGTCATAGCAATCGTATAGGGTTCTTCTCCGGTCGAGCAGGCGGACGACCAAATCCGAATCCGTTTGACGCGTTCCAGTCCGGGAAGAATCTGATCGCGAAGAAAATCGAAATGCTTGGGCTCGCGAAAGAAATCCGTTTTGTTCGTCGAGATCAGATCCAGCAGCCGTGTGAATTCCTCCCGGGTAGGATCTTGCGTCACCTTTGCGTAATATTCCGAGAAGGTTCCCAGATCGAGATCGCGCAGCCGCTTTGAGAGGCGGGAAGCCAACAGCGACTTTTTTTGTTCGCCGAGAGAAATCCCGCTCTCATCGTAAATCAGCGTGCGAAACTGCTGGAATTCTTCTGCTGTGATTGAGTACTCCATTCTTAAACTCTTAAACCTCCATGATGAAACTGGATCGGCAGACCGAGTCGATCTATCGAATGTGAAATTTTGAATGGTGAATGTTCGGAATTCATCGGATGCTCTCGCACAGCCGGTTGCTGCCAATTCCGATAATTCAAAACTCAACATTCATCATTCATTATTCCCAATGCCGATCGCTCGACAGACCGTCATG
>CAMDRK010000335.1 GCA_945906715.1 Nitrospira lenta | reverse complement strand
AGAATCCGCTCGTGAACGTGTTTTGCCTCGGCATTGCCCACAAGGACAAGATTTTCCTTGGAACGGCAGCAGGGGTCGGTAATCCGGTGATCTATTTCGGCTCAAAGACGGGCCGTGATGGAATTCACGGCGCGACGATGGCGTCCGATTCCTTCGACGACCAGTCGGATCAAAAGCGGCCCACGGTGCAGGTGGGCGATCCCTTTACAGAAAAGCTCTTGCTGGAGGCCTGTCTCGAACTGATGGCGGGCGATCTGCTCGTCGGCATTCAGGACATGGGGGCGGCCGGCTTGACCAGTTCGTCTTGCGAAATGGCGTCGCGCGCGGGCAATGGAATCGATCTGGACCTGACCGATGTGCCTCGGCGTGAGCCAGGCATGACGGCGTATGAAATAATGCTGTCGGAATCCCAGGAACGGATGTTGATGGTCGCGCAGGCGGGCAAAGAAGACGAGTGCATCCGGATCTGCAAGAAGTGGGATCTCGATGTGGCAGTGGTGGGACGGGTGACGGGCGATGGGATTCTCCGGGTGAGGGACCAGGGTAAGGTGGTGGCAGAGATTCCCGCGAAGTCGCTGGCCGATGACGGGCCACGCTATGAGCGTCCCTATTCGCCGCCAGGCTATCAGGACATGCTGACTAATCTGAATTACGATGCGCTTCCCGATGTGAAGGATGCGAATGCGGCACTGTTGTCATTGTTGGAGTCGCCGACGATTGCGAGCAAACGCTGGGTCTATGAACAGTATGACCACATGGTGCGAACCAATACGATGGTCCGGCCTGGTTCCGATGCGGCGGTGGTTCGGATTAAGGGGACGAATAAAGCCCTCGCGATGACGGTGGATTGTAATAGCCGCTATTGCCTGCTGCATCCCTATGAGGGGGCTCGCCTTGCCGTAGCCGAGGCGGCACGGAACCTAGTCTGTTCCGGTGCCGAGCCGATCGGGCTGACGGACTGTTTGAACTTCGGTAATCCTGAGCGGCCCGAGATCATGTGGCAGTTTGTGTTGGCGATCGAGGGATTGAAGGATGCCTGCGAACATTTCGCCATCCCCATCGTCAGCGGCAATGTGAGTTTCTACAATGAGACCAATGGTCTCTCCATTTATCCCACCCCGATGTTGGGAATGGTGGGTCTGATCGAGTCAGCCGATAAGACGATGACGCAGTGGTTCAAGCAGGACGGCGATGTAATTCTTCTCCTGGGCAAGACGAAAGAGGATCTGGGCGGGAGTGAATATCTGAAAGTGCTCCATCACCGGGAGCAGGGCTCGCCGCCTCTTCTGAGTCTTGAAACGGAGAAGGCCCTCCATGACTTCTTATTGAAGATAATTCGTGAAGGAGCTGTGCAATCCGCCCATGATTGCTCAGATGGCGGGTTGTCCGTCGCATTGGCTGAATGCTGTATCTCTGCTCCGGACAACCGGCGAGGGGCTGTGGTACAGTTACCCCTCGATGCCTCGCGGCTTGATGCCCTTCTATTCGGTGAGAGTCAATCGCGGGTGGTCCTTTCGGTGAAGTCTGAGATGGCGGGTCAGCTCTTGAATCGCGCCTGGGATTCGGGTATTCCAGCAATGAAGATCGGGACGGTGGGAGGCGATCGATTCGTTATCGATGTGGAGCAGGGGCAGTGGAGCAAGGGTTGCCGCATCGACCTTCCGGTCGATCAACTGTACGACCGGTGGGCCTTGTCGATTGAACGAACGCTGAATCAGGCGTAACAGGTCAGGGGTCAGGGGGTAATAAGAGGATTATGAATCAGAACCGGGAATTGCCTCCAATCGCCTCACCCCTCACCCCTCACCCCTTACCGATGATTACCCCTGACAAGTTCCACGACGAATGTGCCGTTTTCGGTATTTACGGCCACAAGGAAGCGGCAAACCTCACCTATCTGGGGTTGTATGCCTTGCAGCATCGCGGCCAGGAAGCCTCCGGTATCGTCTCGGGCGATGGCATGCAGTTTTTTGTGCATAAGGGGAAGGGGCTTGTCGCGGATATTTATAATCCCCATGCGCTCGATCAGTTAATCGGTACGATGGCGATCGGTCACAATCGTTACTCCACGGCGGGGGGGAACGATCTCAAGAACGTACAGCCCTTCTCAGTCAATTTTGCCTTTGGAAATCTCGCACTCGCCCATAACGGCAATCTCATCAACGCCCAAGTGTTGCGGCATGAACTCGAAGCGTATGGCGCGATCTTTCAATCCACCTCCGACAGCGAAGTCATCATCCATCTGATTGCTCATTCGCGCGCCGATACGTTGTTGGCCCGCATCATCGATGCCTTGAGCCAGGTGCGCGGGGCGTTTTCGATCGTGTTACAGACGGATGACGGGGTCATTGCCGTACGGGATCCCCATGGGTTCAGGCCGCTCTGCCTCGGCCGGCTGGGCGATACCTATCTCGTAGCGTCGGAAACCTGCGCATTCGATCTACTCGGCGCCGAGGTTGTCCGCGAAGTCGAGCCAGGCGAATTGGTCCTACTGAACGACAAGGGCCTGACAAGTTATAAGCCCTTTGCTCCGGTCAGTCCCGCCATGTGCGTCTTTGAGTATGTATATTTTGCCAGGCCTGACAGTAAAATCTTCGGCGCGAACGCAGTGTATGGCACGCGCAAGGCCTTGGGCAGGCAATTGGCCAAAGAATCGCCGGTGCCGGCGGACATCGTCATTCCCGTACCGGACTCCGGGGTGCCTGCTTCGCTCGGCTATGCCGAGGGGGCGGGGATTCCGTTTGAGTTCGGGCTGATTCGGAATCACTATGTCGGGCGCACCTTCATTGAACCGGAGCAGTCGATTCGCCACTTCGGCGTGAAGGTGAAGCTCAATGCCGTGCCGGAGGTGCTGGAAGGAAAACGAGTCGTCGTGGTTGATGACTCGCTGGTGCGGGGTACGACGAGCCGTAAAATCGTAAAGATGCTTCGCAATGCCGGGGCCAAAGAAGTGCATATGCGCATTAGTTCACCGCCGATCGTCTCGCCCTGTTTTTACGGTATCGATACGCCAACGAAGAAGGAACTCATTGCTTCCAGCCATTCCACCGAAGAAATTCGGAAGTACATCACGGCCGATAGTCTCGCCTATTTGAGCCTCGATGGCATGCTGAACGCTTCCCCCGGCACGCCGGGCCAATACTGCAACGCCTGCTTCACCGAGCGCTATCCCATCCCCCTGACCCGCGCCGAAGAATGGCAGCTTGGCCTCTTCGAACCTTCCGCCTAGCAGGCTGCTCCAAAAGTCCGCCAGCTTCGTTCTCAGTCGTTCGTCTCCTTGCGACGTACCCCGAGGGTACGCCTCAGTCG
>CAMDRK010000334.1 GCA_945906715.1 Nitrospira lenta | reverse complement strand
TGGCATCCATGGGTGAAAACTCCACATCGTCCACATAGCCCCTCGCCCGTTGCACCATCTCGACCGCACGCCTCTTCGCCTCATCGCGCGTCATTCTGAACTGATGCTTCAAGTGAATATCCGAGGTTGAAAGAAACGTATGGATGCGGACCTTCGGCGCCCCCTTCAATGCCTCCCACGCCCGATCGATATCCTCCGGGCGAGCCCGTGCCAAGCTGCAAATCGTCGGCCCCTCGACTTCCTGAGCAATGCGCCGTACCGCTTCAAAATCCCCGGGCGAACTATAAGCAAATCCTGCTTCAATGATATCAACCCCCAGACGCGCCAGTTGCTTCGCCACCATGATTTTCTCTTCCACATTCATGCTGGCGCCGGGCGATTGCTCGCCATCCCGCAAGGTCGTATCGAAAATTCTGATCATCCTGGTCATGATGTCACCTCTCTGATCTTATGAGATTGCTCAAAATGCCTTTTCCGCAAGGCCGCAGGGAGCGGGACGACTGAGGCGTACCCGTAGGGTACGTCGCAGGGAGGCACGCGACCGAGAACGCCGCGGGAAAGCATTTTCAACAATCTCAAATAAAAAGCCTCCATCCCTACGCCCAGGGACGGAGGCTTGAGAAGAAGCTCCGTGGTACCACCCTGATTCAGCTCTGAACAGCCTGTCGCTGTCCAGAGCCCTTCATTTCGCCCTATCACGGGGGCGAGGCGGAATCCATTACTCGGATTTCATGAATTCTAGCTCAGAGGCGAGTTCGGCGCCGCACAGGCTGGTTTGCACCATTCACCAGCTCTCTTTTACTGTACGAATCGCGTACTACTCCTCGTCATAGCCATTAGCAGCATTCTGCGGGAGTACTCTCCCGTTGTGATACAGGTACAAACCGTCAAAGTTCTAGCATGCACAGTGGTTATCCCACAGTCCATTAGAACTTCGATTCATTCACCGACTGCTCGGCCTTGGGCGATGGACGCTTACCCGTCACCTTGGACAGAAGTCCGACCAGTCGTTCTGCAGGGCCCATCAAGGCATACCCGGCAAAGATGACAAATAGCATCACTTGGGGCCAAGCCGCTACGAGCATGAGCGTCAAAATTCCCCAGACGAGATAGGTAATGTGCTGACCGCCGCGGAACTTCATGTCTTTAAAGCTCCGATACTTGATGGTGCTCACCATCAAGAACGAAAGGGTCAGCGTAATAATCAGAACAATTAGGGGCTTCACTTCTGTTCCAATCCTGACGCTGTAATGGTCGAAAATCACAAGCGACGCCACAACCCCTGCCGCTGCAGGAATAGCCAAACCGGTAAAGTACTTGCCGTCCGGCACGGACGTAGTCGAATTAAACCGAGCCAATCGAACCGCACCCATCGCCACATAAGCGAACATCACCGCCATACCGAACATACCCTGTCCGCTCAACGCCCAGGAATAAATCAAGAGACCTGGGGCAACCCCGAACGACACCACGTCGGACAACGAGTCGTACTCAAAACCAAAATGGCTGGTGCTGTTCGTCAACCGCGCGGACTTTCCATCGAGCACGTCGAAGACCATCGCCACCAGGATGGCGACCGCTGCGACCATGTAATCGGCATTGAACACGGACAACATCGAAAACACGCCGCACAATAGATTTCCAGTCGTGAAAAGATTCGGGATCAAGTGCATGGCGGCTTTACGCCGCTTTCCATCTCTTCCGAATGATTGCCGAAGGCCCATGGATTTCATGGTAATTCTCCCAGGATAGTTTCCCCACCTTTGACTCGGTCGCCAACTGCGACTCTTACAGCCGTCCCGATAGGAAGAAACGTATCCATCCGCGACCCGAATCGAATCAGGCCGAACCGTTCACCGAGCACCGCCCGATCTCTTGGCGAGACCCAACAGACGATCCGCCTGGCAATCAACCCCGCCACCTGTACACACAATACTTTTGGGCCCTGCACCGTCTTAATCATCAGAGCATTTTGTTCGTTCCGCAATGTCGCATCCGGCTTGCTCGCGACCAGAAACAAACCTGGCTGGTACTGCACATCCTCGATAACCCCTTCACAGGGCACCCGGTTAATATGCACATCGAATACATTCAAGAAGATACTGATCCTGATACTGCGATCCTTGATGAATCGTGGCTCGAACTCTTCTTCGATGGCGACGACTTTCCCGTCACCGGACGCCAGGACGAGACGCGGCCCCTGCGGGACCACCCGGGATGGGTTGCGAAAGAACCACGCGACGAAGAAAGTCAGAAGCGCCGCCACGACCGCCGCAATAATCCAGCCTAACCATACTGCCAGTAGTGTAACGCCAACAGCAATCCCGATGAAGGGAATTCCTTCTTTGGCAAACGGGATGCCGACGGCACGATCCGCCACAGAGTCGCCTCAGGTTATTCAGGATGATATACAACCGACCATGGGGCTCACCCGCTCAGCCTGGATGCGTCAAAACTCGTCCAACCACAGGAAAGAGCGCAGCGAAAGGACCGGACGCTGGAAGTCGGTTTCAACCTCCGGCTAGTTCTTATTTTTATCGACCAGTTGGTCCTTCTTCAGCCAGGGCATCATCGCGCGCAGCCGCCCCCCCACCTCTTCGATAGGATGGGCTTCCCCCTTTGCCAGCAGCGCATTGTAGACCGGACGGTTCGCTTGATTCTCCAGCACCCATTCTTTGGCGAACTGGCCTTGCTGAATCTCGCTCAAAATTTTCTTCATTTCAAGCTTTGTCTGCTCCGTCACAATCCGAGGGCCGCGAGTGATATCACCGTACTTGGCCGTCGTACTGATGGAATACCGCATGTTGGCAATGCCGCCCTGATAGATCAAATCCACAATCAGTTTTACTTCGTGCAGGCACTCGAAATAGGCCATCTCCGGAGAATAGCCGGCTTCCACCAGCGTCTCGTACCCGGCCTGGATAAGAGACGTAAGCCCTCCGCAGAGAACGACCTGTTCGCCGAAAAGATCTGTCTCGGTTTCTTCCCGAAAGTTTGTTTCAATCACACCGGCCCGCCCGCCCCCAATCGCACTGGCATAGGCCAGTCCCAACTGCTTGGTCGTTCCGCTGGGATCCTGATGGATTGCGAGTAAGCAGGGCACCCCGCTGCCTTTCGTATATTCTGATCGAACGAGATGGCCCGGTCCTTTGGGCGCGACCATGAACACATTGACTGTGGGCGGCGGGACGATTTGCCCGAAATGAATGTTGAAGCCATGGCCAAACGCGAGATAGGAACCCGGCTTCAAATTCGGAACGATCTCCTGCCGATAGATGGCCGCTTGCGCTTCGTCTGGCGCGAGAATCATGACGACATCCGACGCCTTG
>CAMDRK010000333.1 GCA_945906715.1 Nitrospira lenta | reverse complement strand
CGCCTCACGTCATCGGTGCGGCCATTCCGCTCATCATGACCGTGGATTGGATCATCGCCCGAGCCCGCTCCGGCGTGAACGTCCTGAGTGACATGCTGGTCGCCATCCTCCTCGATGTCGGGCGTGTCACACCCGCGACGGAACAGGTCGCGCTTCAATCCCAATCTGACGTCACGACTCCCACAGAGCCGCAGCCATCCTGAGCAGAGGAGAGGTCTGTCTGGTCTGTCTCGTCTGTCTGGTCTGTCTGGTCTCTTTGGTTCCTCCGATTGGTTCGCCGTTCCGGCCAACCGGATAGACCGAATAGACGAGACAAACCAGATAAACCAGACAGACCAAATAAACCAGCCGCGCCTATCGCCGTAGGAAAGAGATCCACCGCCACAGGTTCAGCAGACTCGCGAGGGAGGCGGCCACATAGGTCAATGCGGCTGCGGTGAGGATACGGCGGGCTCCCTGCTCGTCTTTTGGCGACAGGTAGTTTTTTTGCTGGAGCATCGGCAGCGCTCGCCTGAAGCTGGCGTCCCACTCGACCGGAAGCGTGACAAGGTGGACAAGTGTGGCGATCCCCATCGTGGCTATCCCGGCAACCAGGACAACGACACCCGCCACAGGGGTCTGCGCTAATGTTGCCGCGATGGGAATGCCCAACATCACTATCCCTCCGAGCTTTTCCGCCCCCTGCGCAACCCGTACCAGTCGCGTGCGATCCGTGAACGGCTGATAGCCTGCCTGGTCTTGAATGGCATGCCCGACTTCGTGGGCGGCGACGGTGATCGCGGTGAGAGATTTCCCATTGAATTTATCAGGCGTGAGGCGGACGGCCTTGGTCTCAGGGTCGTAATGGTCCCCCAGCTCGGTCGCTTCCACCTTGATGTGCTGCATGTCTAACTGATCGAGCAGGTGTCGCGCTAACTCCGCTCCCGTTCCCGGATAGTCAGGACGGGGCAGACTATGCTGGGCAAACACCCGCCTAGTCCATAGTTGCGGACCGAATACGATGATACCGACAATGGTCAACAGCAGGACTAGTCGCACTCTCTACTCCCCTCGCCTCTCCCCTCTGTCGGGCGAGGCACCGGACCAAGGCCATCGGCACCCACCTGTGTGGGATCGATCCCCTTTTCACTTACGATAGCACAGTGGATGGATGGAAGAGACGGATGGACATACCTTTCGCATAGACCGTCACTCGTCGAGGCTCGGACGAAGAATGAAGGGTCCATAGACCAGGGCAAACAACAGATAGGCCCCACTCCAACTACCAGCCGCCGCCGCCAATACAAGATTGGCAGGGAGATCCGTCGAGCCTCTTGGCCTCTACGCCATGACGAACACAAGAGACAGGCCAACCAGACGGAATTCATGCCAAGCTACGTGCCGTAAGCGGCCCTGTCAACGGATGGTTCGCCGTATGTGAAAGCGATGGTGTGGCGTATAACTCGACCCAGAATCGTCGAGGTTTCGGATCAACCCATCAGAGGTTGAAGAAACTCTCTATTTAGTGGGAAACTGCCGACAACGACAGAGCGGATTGGCAGAACGAAATGGTGGGACAGGTTAAATGTTGTGAACCCGCACTCCCGCATTGATAGAATGGTTCCTGCCGGACCAACGCTACGGCTCTTAGTCCTATCGGATATTGATGACTGGGATTTTGGCCGGCAATTGAAAGATTGCGGCCATAATATTGTCGCCTGGGCTCGCCCTAGGTGGAAGCAAGGGCCCAAGCGTGGCGCCCTTCGTCATGCGATCAGAACGACCGTCAGAGCTACTTTGTGCCTGCCCAGACCGAGAGGGCTCATTACACCGCAATTCGATGCCTGGAAATGGCTGGATAAAGAAAAAATCCCGCGGATACCCTGCCCCAACGTAAACGATCCGAAATTTGTTGAGTATGTGAAGGGCCTGAACATTGATCTTATCGCTGTCTATTTCTTCTCGCAGATTTTAAAGCCGGCCATTCTCCAAACCCCTCGGTTGGGGGTCATCAATTGTCACCCCTCGCTGCTCCCTCGATACGGAGGACCACATCCGGCATTTTGGATGCTCAAGAATGGGGAGTCGGTTGCAGGGGTCACCGTGCATGTGATGACGGAGGGCATCGATACAGGGGCTATTGTCGCCCAACAAGAGCTACCGATAGGAGAGAACGAAACGAACGGGCAATTGACGCAGCGACAACACCGTGCGGCCACGACGCTTTTGACTGAAGCCGTCAATGCCATGGCGCAAGGAACCACCGCTCCCAAGCCACAAAACATCGCGGAGCGCAGCTATTTCGGAAAGATGAAGGCGGCCGACACCATTGTTGATTGGAACGGGTCTGCAAAACAAATTGCAAACCTGTGGCGCGCGCTACAACCCTATGAACCCCTCGCAGCATGTCTCAATGGCATCACCATCAAGATTTTCGATGCGCACCCTCAAGAGGGGCCTCCGTCAGGGAGAGCTCCCGGAGAAATCATGTCCAAGCAATCGGGAAAACTTCTCGTCCAGACCGGCAACGGGTATTTCGAGATCCGGTCCTATGAGATCGAACCGTTTCACGGTTGGATCAATCGTCTTCTCCAAACGTTCCTGCTGCCTGTCGGGAGCCGTTTTGACCACTGCCCCGTCGGCAGTGGGGCTGGCATATAAAGGAATCTCATGAACAGAATATGGCAACCAGGCGAAATCAAGGGTCTCACCGCTACTCAGCGCATGACACTGACAGTCATCGCTTTATTCGTCTGCTTGATTGTTAGCTCGTTACCGGTCAACGCTGCCCAGCCACTCACGTCATCCGATAGAAAGTCTTTCAAGCCAATACCTTTCGATCCAGCGCCCCCAGAAGCGCAGCGGCGTGAACTCGAACGGGTGGTTGCTCTCTGCGTAGAGACTGTTGGAAGAGAGCTACCGGGCGGCCATTTCGAGGCAACTGTGGACGGCGGTATCGTCAATAGCATCGGCATAGACAGGGAAAGATTTAAGTTTTGGAAGTGTATGATGGACAGCGGACACCCGCTTGCTCCAATCAACAAGTAGGGTAACGCAACACCGTTGAACGCAGCCCATGAGTGACAACCGCCCCAAGGGTGACACTATGACCCCCAAGGCTCGCTTTGACTGCGGACGTGAGAGGCAGATGGCATGACAGGCTTGAAAGTCTTGATGGCACTTCTCCTGGCAACCGCTATACCTATTGCGACAGGAATGTCGATGTTGCACGCTGAAGATACGTTACCTGTCCCGATGCAATTGGCACAGGTGAACCAGTCGCCGCAAAAGGGGCCGGTCCTGGAAGATTCACAAATGGTGAAACCTACCCGGAAGGAGCGAGAGGCTATCCACC
>CAMDRK010000332.1 GCA_945906715.1 Nitrospira lenta | reverse complement strand
ATCGCTCCTGACACGTCCCCTCCGTTTACCTGCCCCCCAACACAGCGATCATTCCAAGAAAAGCGTAGGGGAAGGGTACTTTACGGGACGAAACGGTGGTGATATGTATGTCAATACATTGTAGTACCAATCATGGAGGTGCGGCATGATTAAGAAATTGACGAAGCACGGCAACAGTTTGGCCCTCGTGCTTGATCGCGGAGTCCTCGATCTCCTGGAGATCGAGGCAGACACTCCACTGAACATCAAAACAGACGGGAAATGTCTCATCGTGACACCGGCTCAGACTCCCGCACGGCAGAAAAAGTTTCAGGCGGCATTGGCGAAGGTGAATCGACAGTATGGTCCAGCATTAAAAAAGCTGGCGGAGTAGACGATGAATCCTCAGTTTTTGACCTTGGACGAGGTCATGGACATCCATCGCAATCAGATCGAGCGATACGGCGGTACGCTTGGGGTTCGTGATGCCGCGCTTCTGGAGTCAGCTCTTGCGGCGCCTCAATCTGGGTTCGGCGATCAGTATCTTCACGGCGATCTCTTCGAGATGGCATCGGCCTATCTCTTTCACGTGGTGCAGAACCATCCGTTTCTCGATGGGAACAAACGCGTTGGGACAGCCGCGGCACTCACGTTCTTGGGATTGAACGGGGTGGAGACCAAGATTCCCAACCAGGCTCTTGTGGCTACGGTGCTCGCTGTCGCCCAGGGGGAGACGGAAAAGTCCGCTATCGCAGCATTTTTCCGCAAGCACGCTAAATCATAGCAGTCACCGGCATCACCCGTACGCTGCTTCGGCGCTTCCCTGGGTGGGTCGGATCAGAAACGGGTTGTTCTGCCTGGAGATGAACGGGAAGAATTGGATTGAGCAGGAATAGGTCTAATAGGTCTAAGAGGTCGCGTGTTTCTGTTGAATCGAGTGGAAGTGTTGGACCATCCCATCCCAGACGAATCCATGCAGCCGAAGATTCGCGGCACGTTCCACCTCGATAAATTCAATCCCAGCCAAATTACCATGCACCCATCGCACCTGGGCCTCATCGATCGGCAGTGACTCCTGTTGGTCGGGGAGCATCAAGCGCAATGCGACATTCTGGCCTGCCAGCAGAGGTTGATCGGCTTCGATCGCGCATCCTACTGCCGAAAGATTCGAGATCTTTCCTTCGCCGACCGTCGATGTCGCACAGTACATCACCGGGCAGGTGACTATCAGGCGGTAGAGATTGCGTTGATAGGGTTTGGTCTGTTCCATTGAGGAGCAGAGTGTACGGAGTCGGGAGAGGGGAAGGTATTCCCCAATAGAGGGGGGAGGGGATGGAGTCTGATGATCTTCTGTGCTCGCGCAACGCGCGGCCTCAGAAGGCCCTCGTTGGACGCGCGCAGTAGAAGACCAATCAGACCCCATCCCTTGGAGAGGTGACGAACGAGTTTGGAAGGATCATTTATATTCCCACCGGCAATCCGAATCAGCCATCGCATGCATATCAGGATGACAGCGTAAAGGTCGAAGAGGCTCGTAAGGATTAGCCATTGACCTGCGGTTTACGAATTTCCGATAGTCCAACCTCAGACAACCTAACCCCACAAGAAACCAGACATCAGGAAGTAGGCGAGATGGGCCTAGAGGGGGCTGGTTTGTCCTGTCCCGGTAGCAGCGTGGTAGCAGATCTGAAGGGTCAGGACAATTCAGGAGGTTGACTTCTTGGCCTCCACCATCCCAGTCGTCAACAGACTTCCGAGAACCATTCCCAGCATGGTTGTCTCATGGTGCCCTCCGTTCTGCCATTCTTAAATCAGCATACTCGCAGCATTTCAAGACTCACAATACGTAGTTCTTGCAACTGCCTATCCGTCTGAGGTGGTCATTCATTTGTACGGTCTTTCCCCTCAAAGGAAGGATAGCGACTCTGCGGCAACAGGTGCAAGATAGAGTTGAACGGGTACGTAACACCAAAGGAGGACCGATGCTGACAATAGATCAAATGTCGCGCATCACCAAGGAAATTATGTTGGGCCTGCCGCCCTCCCTCACGACGGCGGAAGCGCGGGAACATCGCAGACAGGTCGAGGAGGAGCTGATCCAAATGCGGAAGGACGGGATCATGCCGGACCTGCCGTATGAATTCGACGATCTGCCGTCATTAGCTTCCAATCCAATACCCAGCGAGAGTGACATTCAGCTCTGCAAAACGACACTGATTCGGTCCAATCTCGAATCGCAATGGCGTCTCGCACAGCAGTTAATTCCCATCGCCCTCATCCTCTCGTTCTTGTATCTCAGCACTCCCGCATGGGCCGATGACAAAGCAGGCGTGGAGGCCTTTGAGCGTAGTGACTACGCAACCGCCGTGCGCGAGTTGCGCCCGTTGGCCGAGCATGGGGACGGCCTAGCCCAGTCGATGCTCGGGTGGATGTATGAGTGGGGAGAGGGTGTTCCCAAGGACTATGTGCAAGCGCGGCTGTGGTACGAGAAAGCCGCCGTCCAGGGGTTCGCCCCGGCGCAGACCAATCTCGGTGCGCTGTACAACAATGGGCGCGGAGTCCCCCAGGACTATGTGCAAGCGCGGCTGTGGTACGAGAAAGCCGCCGCCCAGGGGTTCCCCGACGCGCAGTTCACTCTCGGGCAGATGTATGCCAAAGGGCAAGGAGTCCCACAGAACCATGTTCAGGCTCACATGTGGTACAACCTGGCGGCAGCAAACGGAGAAGAGAATGGGACCAAATGGCGTGATTTTGTCGCGAGAATGATGACCCCTGCCCAAATCACCCAGGCACAAAAGTTGGCGAGGGAATGGAAGCCGCAGAGAAGGTTGAAAGATCAACGTAGGGTCTTCTGACGAGACTTTACCGACACTGACCTGCGGTTTGTTAGACCGCAGGTCAAGTCAGTACTCAAATGCTCCCTCCACGCGTGCTCGTTGTCCCTTTAGGAAGGGCACCCCTTGTCGGTCCGACTGCGGCCGTTGAGCAAAATATGATGGTCCTTCCGAGCTAGCTTGTCGTTCTCTCAGCGGGGGTGACCAGGCATGCCCTTGATTGCGCGCGTCGAACGAGGGCCTTCTGAGGCCGCGCGTTCCGCGAGCACGAAGGGCAGCCTGGTCGCTCCCGCCTCTTCCTTTTGTGCTAGGATGCCCGCATGTCGGCGTTAAAGCTGGTGCTTTGGGGATTCCTCGCCGTTCTTGGCTCGGTTGCGCTCGCCTTTGTTGTCGGTTTTGTCAATCCACAGGAAAAAGTGAATGGTCTTTGGCTCGTCGTCGCGGCGGCATGTATCTATGTGCTGGCCTTTCGCTTCTATGGCCGCTGGATTTCTCGGCGCGTCGTTGAACTGAACGATCAG
>CAMDRK010000331.1 GCA_945906715.1 Nitrospira lenta | reverse complement strand
GGGAACATTGTCGATCCGCTCATTCAGCAACATCGGATGATCCAACAGGCGGGAGCCACGCGATTACTCGAAACAAAAACGGCCATGCCGCGGCTCCATTATGCGCTCAAAAAGACGGCCTGAATTCGGATTGGTATCGTGGCCCTACGATATTACGAGCGTTGATCCCTTGGCGTGATATCACGATCTGCTCAATAAGCGTTCAGTTCCGCTCCCGGTTTTCTAGTGCCCCGCGCGTTCATCTTCATCGACGTTCAGCCTTGTTCATCCAGCTGTAGGGTTTAGGCCTTCTGCTCAGCGGGACTGACAGGGCATATTTCTGTTGGCCTGCCGATAACGGTAAATAACTCGACAGGTTGGAGGTGCTGTGTGAGGCTCGCTCTAGCAAGGCATTTCTCTTGCTGAAACACCTCATTATGGAACGTGACACGATGACAAGAGCCTTCGATTTGGCAACAGTTCAAGCCGGTAGCCGGCGTGGTTGGGTGCGTGTCATGACTCTTAGTCTGGTTGTGACCGGATCCTTTCTATTGCAAGGTTGCCTCGCCGGAGCCTGGGTGGCAATGGTGGCAGTGGATTCAATGAGGAGCAGTAATGCGACCTTTGAGCCGTTCGAGCAATCCTGGGTGGCACAGCAGGACCATTCAAGCAATGCTGTCCCCAATTCGAAAGTGACGAGCGTAGCGGTACTTCCGGTTGAGGGCGATCCGGAGATGGGCGCGCGGCTTGTCACCCTGTTGCAGGAGGAAACTGCGTTGCGTGTCGAAATGCCGGTGAGCATTGCGACAGAAAGCGCCGTGGCTGACATACATTCTGAAAAATTCGACGATGCTGATCGTAGTACTTTAGCCAAAGAAGTTACGCGGAACTTGGGTGTCGATACTGTGCTTGTCAGTCGCGTTGCCGTCGGTTCGCCTTCGCATCCGAGCGACTGGGGGTGGAAAGCAGAGGGTTCACGCCGCCTCTATCTCTATCTGATGAATCGTGACGGCCAACTGCTCTGGAAGGATGAACTGCCCTTTACGCAGGTCACAGTCTCCACACCGTCACAGGAAGCATCTGTGCAGACCGATCTCAGCGATCACGTGATGCAGCATGTCAAAGAACTGCGCCTCGATGAACTGGGCTACCTACCGAAGAAAACTTTTCACAGAATCCCGAAAAAATAGGCATTCTCACCCGCTAACCCCCGAGGACGACTTCACCCCCTCGCTCTTCTTGCAGCGCGTCTCTTCCTCCGGTACAGTCTGATCCGTTCCTCCATCTCGGAGCCTGTGTTCTCCATGCCGTTGCTCGATGTGCCATTGCTGGCTCGTCTTCAGGAAGAGTTTCGTCTGTCGATGAAGCGACTGTTGAGCGATCTCTGCCTGGACTTGGAAACCCAGTATGCAGACGTCGCAAAATCGCTGACGTTGCCTGTGGCTTATTTTCGATTCCTCGGTCAAGCGCTCGAACGCGATGCCTTTTCCCACTGGAAGGTGGTTGGCTGGATTGAAACACTGAACGACCTGGTCTATTTCATCGACTTGCTGAAACAAGTTCGAGAGGAACGGAGTTCCCGTGATTTTGCGGCCCAACTGTTTGCCGAGTGCGAAGAGAAGTTCTTCGAGAACAGTTATTTGGACGATCTATTCCCACGCGGTGTGTCGCAGGTATCGGGACTCAAACGGCGGCTTAACGAACTCTGTGCCCGTCTTACGCAGGAGCTGACACAGGAATCGCTCTGTCTCGTGCCGGGACTTCCGATGTTGTGGTGCGCCTCTCGCAAGATTCCCTCTTGGACCATAGAGGTACATCTCGGTCACAATGTCGAACGGGCAGAGATGTTCGGAAGGATGGCCGTTGGGATGGAGGGCGATATCTACGAGACTTCCCCCTCGGTGAAGAGAGCCCTGAAACAAGCATCTGGCCAGGCAACCATTCTAGTTTCTCCGCAAGAGCTGTCTCTGAAGATCGGACGAACCATGATGCCTCTGTGCATGAGGCGAGGCAATCGGTTGGAGTGGAACTGGACGCACCGGTCGCCAGTCGCGGCGACAGAGACACAATTTGGTGCCGTCACAGTCGGGCCGACGCTCGTCTACGGGAAGGACCGCCAGCCTCGTACGGTGGCCGCCACTTCAGCCGATCAAGTGAAACGAATCAAACAGGCATGGACAGTCGTACAAGAGGCTTGGCCAGAAGGACATGAAGTTCTCGCGCTCTTGACCGCTCGGATCATCCCACTCAAGGCCAAGGGCGTCGTCAGTTTCAGCTACCGCCACCGGCCAGGGCTATCCTTTATCAACTGCTTCGACCGGGACGACCTCGATCTGATCGATGATGTGATTCACGAGAACAGCCATCATCATTTAAATCTTTTACTGCGCAAACAGATTCTCTATCACGGGGATCGCAACCAGCAGATATTCTATTCCCCCTGGCGCCGCAGCCTGCGTCCGCTACGAGGCATTCTGCACGCGACCTTTACGTTTACCCTGGGAGCCATGCTGTTCGAACGACTCTCGACGTGGGCATCTGGGCTGGGCGGGTCGGCTCGATGGAAACGTACAGGCCTAACCCAGCGCGATCTACAGCGAGCCCGGTTTCGCTGTCTCGAAGAAGTGGAATCCGTCCACTACTCAATCCAGGATTTGGAATATGCCAGTTGGCACCTCAAGTGGCTCACCGGCTCAGGCCAGCGGCTGGTCAAGCAGTTGGAAGAATCGATCGAGCAGGTCGAGCAGAACATCGCGCCCCATAGAAAAGCCGTCCTCGCCTCCAAATTCGGCCCAGCCCTCCGCCGTCATATCAAGGAACTCCACCAAGCCCGCCAAACCTACGGGCCAGCGCGGTTGAGCAAAGCATAGGCTTTTGATCGTACTTCCTAAAACAGCCGTTTTTGGATCTCGACGGTCAGATCGTATTTGAATTCTGGCCAATGGAGTTCATTGGGAAGCCATTCTCTGATTTTCGCGATGATATCAGAAGCAGATGCAATAAGTTTGTTGGCACTTTCAGTACTGACGGGAGTCTGGCCAATCTTGGCTATTCCCTCATGGACGAAGGCGTTTCTCGCATCCTTCAAATTCTTGAAGGCTTCCCACAACAATGGTTCGTCTTTTAGTGAGTGGCCTGTGAGGAGCTTCAGCAGGGCATCATATTGCTCCACAGGGCTTGGCTCCTTACGCAAAGGACCACCACCGCGTTCATTTATCCAATGCCACAGCTCTTGTGGGATAACTTTAGCCCGCATTATTCACGACTGATGGTCAGAGGGGCAGTGGCCGCCATATTGGAGAGGCCGCCGACTCCTCGGCCTCTGTCGCGGTCGCTGACGGCAGCGGCGGGGCCCCACGTTC
>CAMDRK010000330.1 GCA_945906715.1 Nitrospira lenta | reverse complement strand
CGATCGTGATTTTTGCGCCCATTTTCCAATTGGGATGCTGGAGTGCCCGTTCCGGTGTGACGTCCTGCAGCTCTTCCCGGCTCAAGGTCCAGAGGGCTCCTCCGGACGCCGTCAAGATCAGACGGCGGACATCCTCTTTGCGATGACCTTCTAACGATTGGAAGATCGCACTGTGTTCGCTGTCGACCGGGAAGATCCGAACGCCATGCCGCCGTGCCTCGTCCTGCATCAGTTTTCCCGCCATGACCATCGGTTCCTTATTGGCCAAGGCAATTTGCTTTCCGCTTCGGATCGCCGCAAGGGTAGGCACGAGACCGGCTCCACCGACGATGGCAGAGATGACGAGCTCGGCTTCTGGCGCAGAGGCAACCTGAATCAAGCCCTCTTGGCCGGCCAAAATTTCGACAGGCAGCCCCTCACAGCGTTGCCGGAGCCTGGCGGCAGCGGAGGCATCCGATAGGGCCACAATGCGGGGGTTAAACCGGCGGATCTGGTTCTCGAGCTTTTCATCGTTGCTGCCGGCGGTCAGTCCTGCCACACGAAATTCTTCCGGGAACCGGTCCACGAGATCTAAGGTGTTGGTGCCGATCGATCCGGTCGATCCAAGAATGACGATGGTTTTCATAAGGGGCTTTTCACTCCATGACTCATAGCCGACTTGCCAGCGTTATATAGTAGTAGAAGACAGGGGTGGCGAACAAGAGACTATCCAGACGGTCGAGCATACCCCCGTGGCCTGGCAGTATCCCGCCGGAATCCTTCATGCCGACAGTGCGTTTCATCGCCGATTCGGCCAGGTCACCCCAGAGACCCGCGATGGTCAGCAGGGCAGCTAAAATCAGACAATCGAGCCCGGACAACTCAGGAAGAAACCACCAACGCGCTAGGTACCCGGCGATTATGGCAGTAATTAACCCTCCTACCAAGCCCTCGACAGTTTTTTTCGGACTGATCGTGGGAGCCAAACGATGTCGTCCGTACAATGTGCCGACATAGTAGGCGCCGGTATCGGATGCCCAGGTTACCAGTAGGAGAAAGAAAATCAGCCATTCACCCTGCGGCAGGAGTCTTGTCATCGAGAGCATGCCGAGTGTGAGGCCTAGATAGAGCACGCCGAATAGGGTCATGGCTCCGTCCCTCAGGCTCTGTTCAAGGGGGGAGCGACCGAGGAGTGGGACCGAAGTCACACAGGCTAGTGTGGCCAGGAGGGTGGGAACGATGATGCCCGGCCAGTGTGTTCCAAAAATCAGGCCAGTGAGTCCTGTCAGGCCGATCCCTATCAGCCAGGTGTGGCTGCGGTCGTTAAAACACAATCGGTAGAACTCAAAGAGGGCGAGCGCCCCCGCCAGCGCCACGACGCCGGAAAATGCAAGGGGAGGGAGGTATCGAATGACGGCATATAAGAGTGGAGCGAGGACCAAAATGGTATAGATCCGACGGGGGTCGAATCGGGACGCCGTAACCGGCGTCGGTTCAGCCTGCTGTTGGCCAGGGGTTTTGTATTCCTGCATGGGAAGGTTGAGATCGATCACTTATGACGAAATGGCACTGAGGACGCGACCGAACCGCCGCTCACGCCGCTGGTATTCCAGCAAGGCCAGCAAGAGTTCTCGGCGACGGAAGTCTGGCCACAGCGTCGGAGTGAAATAGAGCTCGGTGTAGGCGAGCTGCCAGAGAAGAAAGTTGCTAATTCGCGATTCGCCGCTGGTACGAATCAATAAGTCGGGATCGGGCAGGTCATGGGTATAGAGATATTGCTGGATCCGCGACTCATCCACGTCGTCCGGTTGCAGTTTTCCGTCTTGCACCTCATGCAGGAGTTCACGCACCGCGTCCACGATCTCAGTGCGGCCGCCATAGCTGAGGGCGAGTGTGAGATGGAGCCTGTCGAGATGGGCGGTTTCCTGTTCAGTGGTTCGGACCCACCGGCGGGCGGAGGTCGGGAGGGAGTCGTGACGACCGATCGTCCGCACGCGAACACCCTGTTCAATGAGCTTTGTCCGTTCCGTCGAAAGGTAATATTCGAGCAAGCCCATGAGCGAAGAGATTTCCTGAATGGGACGATTCCAATTTTCCTGTGAAAACGCATAAATGGTCAGGGCGTGGATGCCCAGTTCCAAGCAGACTGTAATCATTTCCCGGACGGACTTGATCCCCTCGCGATGACCGGCAATGCGGGGGAGGCTTCGAAGCTCTGCCCAGCGGCCATTTCCATCCATGATGATGGCAACATGCTTGGGCAAGAGGCCTGGATCGAGTTTTACGGTGAGCTCTTCGTCGGAGAGCTGGTCCAGGGTCGATGAGTCTTTGGTGTCCATACCTGTGCTGTTGGCGAATATCCCTTTGCGCAAGATTGTACGGTAGGCGAGCAAAGTCTACTGGCGAGGGGGGAGATTGTCAAACAAATTTTCGTAAAAGTCCTGTAAAAGCGACGAGTTGGGTGAATTGTCATTGCGCCTGCGGAAAGCGATCGGCTATACTTCCCCGTCTATTCGTATGCCAACCGTCATGAGGATTTGCACACCATGGGTGATCTTGTTCAGTTGAAGTCCTTTGGTCTGACCGAAGGCGAGGTGCTTGGGGCGCTCGGTCGGGTCAAGGTTCGCGATGTCGACTATGCCGATCTCTACTTTGAGTCCTGTGTGTCCGAGTCCGTTTCGATGGAAGAATCCCTTGTCAAGCGTGCGACGAAAAGTGTGTCGCAGGGTGTGGGGGTGCGAGCGACGGCAGGGGAAAAAACCGGCTTTGCCTATTCCGATGAGTTGACGAAGAAAGATCTCGAACTCGCGGCCGATACGGCACGCTATATTGCCAATTCGCCGGGCGGGACCCATGCGGTTCCGGTTCCCGTTCATCAGCGTCCCACCAGAGATCTCTACCCGGTCGATCGGGCTCATGCTGAAGTTGCCACGGCGGAGCGCGTGGCCTTATTGAACGCGATCGATGCCGAAGCACGCCGGTCCGATCCACGCATCAAGAATGTCATGGCCTCATTTAACACGGAATATAAGGTGGTAATGGTCGCCACCTCAGACGGCACGTTAATTGGCGACGTGCAACCGCTTTCGCGACTGCAAGTAACTTGTATTGCTGAAGAGAACGGCCAACGCCAAGCCGGCTCGTTTGGCGGGGGGGGGCGCGTCGGGTTCGAGTTTTATTATGAGGGCGGCCGGTATCTGCGGTTTGCGCGTGAAGCGGCGCGTGAAGCCATCCTCAACTTGTCTGCCGTCGAAGCGCCGGCGGGTGTCATGCCGGTTGTGTTGGGTGGAGGCTGGCCGGGGATTTTGTTGCATGAAGCCATTGGCCATGGTCTCGAAGCGGACTTCAACCGCAAGAAAACCTC
>CAMDRK010000329.1 GCA_945906715.1 Nitrospira lenta | reverse complement strand
TATTGGATGATGTGGCTCGCCATTTACGTGTTCGGCGTCTATTGGGCCGGCTCGTATACCCTGGAGCAGGATGCCTCGTGGCATCAGGTGATCATTCGCGACACCAGCTTCACCGCCAGCCATATCATTGCCTTCTATTTCACGTTCCCGTTGTACATCACCTGTGGCGTGGCGAGCTATCTGTATGCCATGACCCGGTTACCGCAGTTCAGCAAGGCGGTCTCCTTCCCGTTGGTGGGCGCGATCGTCGGCCCGATGATGATTCTCCCGAACGTGGGCCTCAACGAGTGGGGCCATGCCTTCTGGTTCGTCGATGAACTGTTTGCGGCGCCGTTGCACTGGGGCTTTGTGACCCTGGGCTGGTGCGGGTTGTTCGGTGGGACCGGTGGTGTGGCGGCACAGATCGTCGCCCGCATGTCCAACCTCTGCGATGTGGTCTGGAACAACGAGAGCAAGGACTGCTTGCACGTGATCCCGTACTAAGGCCTGTGGCTGGTTGGCCCTGCGCTCCGGATCCCGAAGCGCAGGGCCGGCCAAACGATCAGCGAGAGTAAGAGGGAGGACAGTATGGACCTGATCATCTTGGTGATAATGGCACTCGTGACGCTATTCTGGTCGGCAAGCGCCGCGCGATGGAGAACGGCTGTGGCGGTGAAACGGCAGGCCTTGGATCGGCCTCGTATCAGGTGATGAGCACTCCGTTGAGCATTGTGATCGCCATCGGGGGTTCCAGTGGAATCGAATGGGAGAGCAGGCAATCCTCCCTCCTCCATTTCGCAAGCCGGCGAAGGCATCTGCCTGCGTTGCGGGGGGTTGATGGTTACGGAGTATTACTTTGACCTTGAGGACGATACTGGCCAAATCGGCATCACGGGTTTGCGTTGCACCAGTTGTGGCGAGGTCATCGACCCGGTCATTCTTCGGAACCGATTGAACCCGATGCCGGATCTGTTACAGGGCGCGAAGCAGAGAAAGTATGCTCAACGGGTCGATCACGGTATGGCAAAGGGCCAGGATCGGAACGGCCTTGGGAAAAAATGACACGAAGCCAGGCAACTCACCACTTGTCGGTCCCGCGTGGGAGTCCTGCTAGCGAGATGAGACCATGCAGATTGTTGTAGCCGGCGGAACGGGGTTCATCGGTCGGCCCTTATGTGCTTCGCTCTGTCAGGAGGGGCATCAGGTCACCCTCCTCACGAGAAGGATAGAAGGGGAATGGCCCTGTGCTTCGATCGTCACGGCTGTCGAGTGGAATGGCCGAACGGCGGGGGCCTGGGAGCATTGCCTCGACGGTGCAGACGCCGTGATCAATTTGGCTGGCGCCCCGATTGCCGATGGACGCTGGAACGATGCCCGCAAGCAACTCCTCATGGAGAGCCGGGTTCTCACCACTCGTCTGCTGGTAGAAGCCCTATCTCGCCGCTCTTCGAAACCACGCACGCTGATCAACGCCTCCGGTATCGGCTACTACGGGGCCAGCGACGATCGTGTGCTGGATGAGAGAGCCGCACGCGGTCAAGGCTTTCTGGCCGATCTCTGTCTTGCGTGGGAAGCGGAAGCGCTTCGGGCTGCGGAGTTCGGTGTGCGAATCGTCATGTTGCGGACCGGAATGGTGCTCGAACAAGACGGCGGTGCCTTGCCGAAGATGCTGTTGCCCTTTCGGCTCTTTGCAGGCGGCCCCATTTTGCCAGGAACCCAGTGGGTGTCGTGGATCCATCGGCGTGACCACATCGGTCTGATCCAGTGGATACTCACAACCCCGAGTGTCTCTGGTCCAGTCAATGCGGTAGCTCCCGAGCCTGTGACGATGAACACCTTCTGCCAGGTACTCGGACGAGTCCTCCACCGGCCATCCTGGCTTCCTGTTCCAGGCTTCGCGTTGCAGATGGCGCTAGGTGAACTGGGAACGCTCATGACCACGGGCCAACGGGTCAATCCGGCGAAGGCGATTTCCAGGCAATACGTTTTTCACTATCCGACGCTGGAACCGGCCTTACGGGCGATTATGACGAAGGGATAAAGGGGTGTGCCGTGGCCCTCAGCGATCGGTCTTTCTGAATCCAGTCGTGTTCTTGGGACCCTACTCGTATTTCCGTCAGGTCAGAGTGTGTGATTGGCGATACACCTCAATTTTACAAGGCTTACAACAGGAGGGTTCGGCCATGATGAGGCAAATGACAGGGGCAGGCGCTACAGTGCTTCTTCTTGTTGCGGTACTATTTGAGCCTGGCGGAGCCGCAGCGCATGGGGGTGTGAGCGGAGAAGACGACCCCTGCTTGCGCCGAGTCGGTGAGCGCGTGGTGCATTTCAACGCCTATCAGCCGCAATATGAGCTGAGGGGTCAGTATTGCACAGATATTCCCCAGGCAGGCGATACCTTCCTGGTCGTGGACCTCGTGGACCTAGCCTTGCGCAGCGAGCCGGTCGGCATGAGGGTCGTGAAGGGTACCAATGAAGCAGAGGGTGAACTTGTGTCAGATATTCGTCCGAGTACCCACCCGGACGGCGTGCTCAGGGGCGAAGTCCGGCTGGACGAAGGCCTGTATACGGTCATCCTTGCGACAGAGAAACAGAATCTGATGAAACGCCCGCAGTATCTCTTGCGGGTACACATGACCGACTATCAAAAGCTAATACGCACCGTGGCAATACCACTGCTCGGCGTGCTGCTCGTGGCCTGGCTCGGGTACAAGCTCATACGATCGAAGTGGCTACGGAATTGGTGGGCAGTCCTTCGTTCATAGGGAGGCGGGCGTTCGGCCTGCGATTCTACGGTTTACAAATGGGGACTCAGCCTGGCCTATACCGGATTCGGGATAGTGAGCGACTCGATGAATCAACTCGCTTTCGGGTTCCATGTGTTCCGTTCAGAATTCATCGCCACTACCGCCCTGTTCGTCATTTATCTATTTCGGCGCCGACATCTCTTTACTCATCGGACATCCGTGACAATCGCTAGGCCGTCTGTTTCGGAGGGATCGCACTGATGCGTGGAATCGTATGGCTCAGACGAGACCTCAGACTCTCTGACCAGCCGGCACTGACGGCGGCCTGTGGGGCATGCAGCGAAGTGATCCCGCTCTTTGTGTTCGATGAGCCTCTGCTGCAATCCCATGTTTTCGGCTCAGCTTGCGTGAACTTCATGCTCGGCTGCCTGCAGGAACTGGCCACGTCTCTAGCCGGGCGGGGCATTCCGCTTCAATGGCGTCGCGGCGAACCGGAGGAAGAAGTGGTTAAAGCCGCACGTGAATGGGATGTGGACGTGGTCTTTTGGAATCGCGATTATGAACCAGGTGCCGTCGAACGAGACCGTGCTGTCCAACAGCGCCTGGCGCGGATCGGCGTCATCGT
>CAMDRK010000328.1 GCA_945906715.1 Nitrospira lenta | reverse complement strand
GGTGCGTCTCGATGGGATGGAGATCACCCAGTTCACTTATTTTCAGGAAATCGGTGGGATCGAGCTGAATCCCATTACCGTCGAAATCACCTACGGGACTGAACGTATTGCGATGTATCTGCAACAGGTGAATAACGTCTTCGACCTCGCCTGGAACGATTCCGTCACCTATGGAGATATCCATCACGAAACGGAAGTGCAGTTTTCCACCTATAATTTCGAAGAAGGCGATGTGGCGATGCTCATGGCCACGTTTCAATCGTTCGAAGGGGAGTGCAAGCGGCTGTTGGCGAATCGCGACAAGCGGTTGACGCTCCCGGCCTACGAGTTCTGTATCAAATCATCGCACCTCTTCAATCTGCTCGATGCCCGCGGGGCGATTAGCGTGGCGGAGCGCACAGGCTATATCGCCAGAGTTCGCGCCCTTGCCCGTCAATGTGCCGAGCGTTATATCGAAGAACGGGCGGCGATGGGGCATCCGCTGCTCAATCGCGGGACGGGGCATCGTGGAGCAAAGGTGCCGGGTTCTCGTCCCAAAACCGTGGCGCGCCGCCCATAGAACCGCAGAAGGATCTATGCCAAAGACTGAGCAATCTCGTCGCCCCGTTCCCTCTGCGAAGAAGGGGAGTCGCCCTTCTCCAGTAACTGCTGCCGAGTTGTTGATCGAGATTGGCGTCGAAGAACTCCCCTACCAGTTCATCGCTCCTGCCTTGGCTGCTCTCAAAGATTCGGCTGAGCAGCTGTTGCGAGACCACCGTCTTGCGTTTCAAACGACCCGCACGCTGGGAACTCCACGGCGTTTGACCCTGGTGGTTGCAGGCCTTGCGACCCAGCAAACTTCCATGGTCAAGGAAGCGATGGGGCCTTCCAAATCGGTGGCGTTCGATCCTGCCGGTCAGCCGACTAGAGCGGCGACAGGATTTGCCGCAGGACAAGGAGTCTCCGTACAAGAGCTGCAAATTCGCCAGACTCCGAAGGGGGAGTATCTTTTTGCAGTGAAGCAGGAGCTGGGGCGGCCTGCCAATGTGGTTCTGAAAGAACTCCTCCCGCAGTTGATCTCGAAACTCTCTTTTCCGAAAGCGATGAAGTGGAACAGCACCGGCGCGAAGTTTGCTCGGCCGGTACGGTGGCTGGTGGTGCTGTACGGAGGGGCCACACTTCCGATCGAAGCCGCAGGGATTATTTCCGGCAACCGGACAGAAGGCCATCGCGTGTTAGGGAGTGCGAAGGGAATGGTGGTTCGAGACTCCGAGTCCTATCTGAAGGGGCTTGAGCGTCAGGGGGTTATTTCCGACCCTGAGCGCCGACGTCGCATGATTGAAGAACAGATTGCGACATTGTGCAAGAAAACCGGCTTCATGTTGAATGTGGATGGAGACTTGTTGGATCAGGCGGTCTATACGACCGAATGTCCCAATGCCATTATTGGTTCCTTTAAGCCTGCCTATCTTGAGGTACCGCAAGAGATCTTAATCACCTCCATGAAAGAGCATCAGGGGTTCTTCTCCTTGATGCACAAAGAGACCGGGAAGCTTGTTCCCCATTTCATTGCGGTGACGAACAATCGAGCCAAAGACATGGGGTTGATTCGCGAAGGCAACGAGCGGGTCCTGGCTGCGCGTCTGGCCGATGCGAAGTTCTTTTTTGACGAAGATCGAAAGGTCAAACTTGAGGAACGGGTCCCGAAGCTGGCTGGCGTCACGTTTCAACAGAAGCTCGGTACGATGGAGAAAAAACAGCAACGGATCAGGAAGCTGGCCAGCATGATTGCGACGAATGTGCGACCTCAGGACGACGAATTGAAACAGACCTGCGAGAGGGCCGCGGATCTTTGCAAGGCTGACCTTCTTACCGGTGTGGTTGGTGAATTCCCGGAACTGCAGGGCATCATGGGGGGCGAGTATGCGAAACATGATGGTGAGTCTGCGGCGGTCAGTCAGGCTATCAGAGAGCAATATCTGCCGCGATCGATAGAAGGTGAGTTGCCTAAGACCATCGCTGGTCAGGTGCTCTCGTTGGCCGACCGGCTGGATTCGGTGGCGGCTTTTTTCTACGTGGGTCTCGTGCCGACCGGATCGGAAGATCCTTTTGCCTTGCGCAGGAATGCCACGGCCATCGTCCGGATTATTCTTGAGAGTAATCTGCGCATCGATGTGGGGATCTTCGTCGATGCCGCGAGACAGCTTGTCATTGCCGAGGGTTTCAAGGGCGGGCAAGATTCCGGGCCGGAGGGCCGGCGACGGATGATGGAGTTCATTTTTGAGCGGGTTCGACACTATGGCAGGGTTGTTTACGCGTTGCGGGATGATGTCATCGAAGCGGTGCTCAAGCCGGCTCACGACAAGACGTTGGACCTTGTCGATCTTGTTCTGAGAATGAAGGTCCTGGAATCCGTGACCATGAAACCGGAATTCGATCCGTTGATCGTCGGCTTTAAGCGTGCGCACCGGCTCGTTGAGAAAGAGAAGTGGGATCGCAAGCCGGTCGACAAGGCGCGGTTCGAACATCCCACGGAGTCGGCGCTGTACCAGGCCATTGCGGAAGAACGGGCGAAGATGCTGTCTGCGATGACCAGTGGGGACTATGGCCAGGCCCTGGACTCGTTGGTGCGTTTGAAGCCTGCCATCGATGCATTTTTCACAGCGGTCATGGTGAATGCAGAGGATCCGGCTATCCGGAGCAACCGGCTGTCATTGCTCCAGGAAGTGGATGATTTCTTCAACTCATTCGCGGACTTTTCACAGATTGTGGTACAAGGAGGGTAGAAGACGGAGCGGCCAGGTGCCCTTCTTGCTCGCAGAACGCGCACGATCAGAATGTGCTCGTTCGATGCGCGCAGTAAAGGGCAGCCTGACCACTCCTAATTAGAGAGGTGAAGAGAGAATAAGAAGGCCCTCGCCTGGGATAATGACACGTCTCGGCGTGTCATTGGGTGGGCGGGTGAGAAAGTCGCGCGCAGTGGAAGATCAATCAGCCCCCATCCCTGGAGAGAAAACGAGCGAGCTTTGAAGGATCATTTGTAGCTGCGCTCGACGGCCGCAATGAGACCAGCACGGGTGCCATTCCTAGGGAGAGATAGGCGAGGGAACAACATAGGGGCAGTACGGTATGGAGCAGTCCATGAGTACAGCGTCTCTTTCCCAACCATCATCAGACGATCAGCGTCGGGCGAAGAGAGTCCGTCGGTTCACCGTTGGCGTGTCTCTCGCCATGATCATTTTCTGCAACGCGATTGTTTTGGTTGGGCTATGGGCCAGCGGGATGAATCTCGATGAACTGGCAGCGACCCCCGATGTATTCAACTCCAAACAGGATATCTGTCTGCGGCTCGGTTGGCAGCCTGTCACGGGAGTGACGGAACCGGTGCGTCTCTGCTCA
>CAMDRK010000327.1 GCA_945906715.1 Nitrospira lenta | reverse complement strand
GGCGATGGCGGGGCGATTGGCTCAGGGTGGATTGACAGCCAATGATGTCGTCATTGGGATCAACCCTGGTTCGACTTACGGCGGGGCTAAGCGCTGGCTGCCTGAACGGTATGCCGAAGCGACTGAACGACTGTGCCGCACGCTTCGCGAGTCTCGTAACCAACAAGTCGGCGTGGTGATTTTTGGAGCCAAGGGGGAAGAGCGGTTGGGGCATGAAATTGCCGCGCGTTTGTCGTCTCCATCCCTGGTTTTGTCCGGGTCGACGACGATCCGTGAATTGATGGCGGCGTTAAAACGCTGCGCCATGCTTCTGACAAACGATACCGGCCCCATGCACATTGCCTCTGCGTTCCAGGTGCCGCTCGTCGCGATCTTCGGGCCGACCGATTGGCGTACCACATCGCCCTTTGGCAGCGCCCATGCCATTGTGCGGCAACCGGTCGATTGCGCTCCCTGCCTGTTGCGTGAATGTCCCATCGACCATCGGTGCATGACAAGGGTGACGGTGGATCAGGTCTACGAAGCGAGTCTGTCTAGTCTATCTGGTCTGTCTGGTCTATCTGGTCTATCTGGTCAGAACCGGACAGACCGTATAGACAAGACAGACCTCCCTTACCAGATAGACCAGACAGACCTTCTTGCTGGGGTCACCGTGTTTCTGGACCGAGATGGAACGTTGAACTATGATCCAGGCTATCTGAGAGTTGCCGCTGAGCTGAAGTTGTTGGCAGGGGTCGGGCCATCTCTGGCGCGATTGAAGCGGGCTGGCGCAAGATTAGTGGTCGTCACCAACCAGTCCGGTGTCGGAAGAGGAATCATCACTCTCAAGGATCTGGAAGCGATCCATGCCCGCCTGCAAGGTCTGTTGGAACAGGAGGACGCGGCGCTCGACGCAATCTATTTCTGCCCGCACCATCCTGACAATGGCTGCCATTGTCGCAAGCCGAATGTCGGAATGGTGGAGCGGGCTGTCTCGGAGTTGCAACTGGATCTCCGACGTTCCTATTTGATCGGCGATCACGCGCGCGACATACAATTGGCAAAGAGGGTGGGCGCAAAAGCTATTCTCCTCGCTGCAGCGCCGGTGGACGCGCAATCGTTGGAGAGGCTCAAGGTTGAAAAGGCCCTGCCGGATGCCGTGGTGAAGTCGATGACTGAGGCAGTCGATTGGATCTTGGCGGACGCGGCGAAGGCGCGGCTTAGGTAGATAGGCTGAAGGGGTTCAGGCTGTGAGCTAGGGGTGCAGGCTGAAGGGGTTCAGGCTGAAGGTGTTAGTGGTCAAGCATGCGGGATTACACAAAACGAGGATTCATCCTTTGCGAAATGATGTATAACCTTCAGCCTTCAGCCTGAACCCCTGACCCGTATGGAAGACTATCGCCACATCTTGTTGATCAAGCCGAGTTCGCTGGGCGACATCGTGCATGCCATGCCGACTTGCGCGGCGATTCGCCGGGCCTATCCCAAGGCTCAACTGACCTGGCTGGTCAAGCAGCAATGGGCCGGCCTTGTCGAGCGCATCGATGGGGTGGATAGGGCCTGGCCGGTAAAATCTACGCTCAAGGGGTGGCTCTCCCAGGTGTCCCTTTTACGTGCAGAGCGTTTTGATCTCGTCGTGGACTTGCAAGGTCTTTTTCGGAGCGCCGCCATCGGGTCACTCAGCGGGTCTCCTCTGCTTGTGGGGTTTGCCAATGGGCGAGAGGGGAGTCCCTGGTTCTATTCGAAGCGCGTGCCGGTTCCACAATCTGAGATGCACGCGGTCGATCGCTACCTGCTCGTGGCCAAGGCTGTGGGGGCAGTGGAGTCCGGTGCCCCTGAGTTTCGTTTCCGCATCCCGCAAACCGATCATGAGGAGGTCGATCGCCTGTTGAGCCAATCCGGTGTCACGCCTGGAATGAGTTGGGTGGCGATGAATGTTTCTGCCCGGTGGCCGACCAAGCGGTGGCCCGCTGCCTCGTTTGCTGAAACGGCAGATCGGCTGCGGCAAGAAGGATGTGGCGCGGTGGTGATGATCGGCGGTCCCGACGAACGAGCGGAGGTTGCCGCGGTGAGTGGGATGATGAAGACTCCTCCCATCGATCTGGCCGGAGCCACGACGGTGGGGTTGCTGCCGGCGCTTCTCAGCAGGGCGTCGATGCTGATTACGAACGATTCAGGTCCGATGCATGTGGCGGCGGCGGTGGGTATCCCGGTGGTGGCTTTGTTCGGTCCGACAAGTGCAGCTCGGACCGGTCCCTATGGGGTGGGCCACGATGTTTTGACGGCGAAGATCCCCTGCAGCCCCTGTTTCAGCCGGACCTGCCACAATACCCTACCGTTGGAGTGTTTAAGATTGGTGTCGCCACAACAAGTCCTCGCGGCGGTTCGAGCGCAGCGGTCAGTAAAGATGGTTCCCCAATGAACGTCCTCCTGGTCAGGCCTGACGGGATTGGCGATGAAATCCTCTGCTTGCCGGTCGCCTCCGCGCTACGCCGACTTCTGCCGGAGGCACGGATTACCTTCCTCTCCAGCGAATATGCAGCCCCACTCTTGGCTCATCATCCGGACCTCGACGAAGTCTGGACGGTCACGGGGAAAGAATCCCCGCGCGAATTGGTGTCGTTGTTTCGCCGGGCCGTCGATGCCGTGGTGTTCCTCAAGCCGTTCAAACATTTGATGTGGGCCGCGTTCCGGGCGGGGGTTCCGATTCGAGTGGCGACAGGGTATCGCTGGTATAGTGTGCTGGCAAACCGTCGGATCTATGAACACCGGAAAGATTTTTCCAAGCATGAAACCGCGTATAACGTCGGTATGCTTGCGGGGCTTGGATTGGAGCCTGGCATCGTCTCTCCTCCCAGCCTCGTGCTGACCGATGCAGAGCGAACAGGGGGACAAGAGCGGTTGCGAGGCATGCCGCCACTCAGGGTGGTGCTCCATCCAGGAGGCTTTGCGGCCCGGCGCTGGCGGATCGAACACTATCATTCGCTTGTGCATGCGTTGCATGGAAAGGGAGTGGGAGTGGTGCTGACCGGAAGCCAGGCGGAAGCCGACATGTTCAACCAGCAGGGGAACAGCGACAGGCCCTTTCCTGCCTCGGTCCTGAATCTCATGGGGCAGTTATCATTGCGAGAGCTCATGGCCGTGATTGCGGCGAGCCATGCAGTGGTTTCCGGAGCCACAGGCCCGGCCCATATCGCCGCAGCCTGCGGGGTCCCGAATGTCAGCCTGTTCGATCCGAGGCGCAACAATCTTCCGACACGTTGGCAGCCGCTCGGTAAGGGAGTCGTTCTACGTCCTGAAGTGCCGACGTGCGAAAAATGTATTTACGAGGCCTGTCCCTATTGGGACTGTCTCGACCGGCTGACGGTGAACACTGTGGCGCAACAAGTGATCCGGGTTGTCGAGGATCCTTCCCCATT
>CAMDRK010000326.1 GCA_945906715.1 Nitrospira lenta | reverse complement strand
AAATTACCGGAAAACGGCGAGAACGTGAGGTTTACCGGCACACAAACGAGAGTTCACGGTGGGAAAACTCACACCAATCCCCTCACCTTTGCGCCCGTTGCCGAGGGTGTTGCTGGCGCGGCTGCATTCGGCCATTCGGCCGAGCAGATGAAGCGTGAAGGCTGAGCAGGGCCGCACAGCACGGGCGATATAGCTAAGAGGTGTCATTATGAGCGAAGCACTCGAAGCAGAACAGAAGACAAACCCCCAGGGCGATCCCATCACGAGTGTCGCGGCCCCTAAACCGGTCGAGACGGCTGGTGCAAGGAAGGATCCCCATGCCGAAGCAAAACGGCAGAAGGTGGTCACGCCGGAATATTTGTTTCTCGAAGCCCCGAGAACGAAAGAGTTTATTACGGGCAGCGAAGCGGCGAAAGAAGCCGTTCGGCGCTCCAATGTGGACCTGGCCATTGCCTATCCCATTACCCCGCAGAGCGAAACGATGCAGTTGGTCGGTGTGCTCTACGGTGAGGGGTACGTCAAAGAATACTATCGTGGTGAAGAAGAAGTCGGCGTGATGGCGGCGATTGCCGGTGGATCCCGCGCCGGTGTCCGTTGCTATACAGCGACCGCCGGTCCTGGTACGCTCAGAGGATTGGAAGGCATTGCGTCCTGGCCTGGGCATCGGCTGCCGGTTGTCGCGATGTTCACCTGCCGCGTTGTCAATGCTCCCTTGGCCATTCAGCCTGACAATATCGAGGTTGCCTATTTATTGAACTGCGGCATGATCGTCTTCCATGCTGAAAATCAGCAAGACATGTACGATTTCACCATGGCAGGATTTACGATCAGTGAGAAGAATGACGTGACACTTCCTGTCGGTGTCTGCTGCGACGGGTTCTTCGTGACCCATGCCCGTGGGTACGTTCGGATGCAGGACCGCAGCATGAAGCTTCCCGGTCGTGAAGCCTGGCGTGGCGCGGTGCCGGTGCTCGATGCGGAGAATCCTCCCGCTCGTTTATCACGTGACGCTCCGGTTCAGAAGTCGAACTTCATGGCCTACAACATCCATGCAGTCTGGCAACAGGAAGTGTGGGCTGCAGTCGAACGGTCACGCAAGTACATCAATCAGTATATGGGCGGGTTGCTCACGGCTGAGAATGTGGAAGATGCCGAGGCGGTGATCATTGCCTCAGGCAGTGCTGCGGCTCAGTCGAGAGAAGCTGTTCGTATTTGCGCGGAAAAAGGCATTAAGATCGGATTGATCAAGGTTCGGTCGCTCCGTCCGTTCCCGACTCAGGAGCTACGGAAGCTCTGTGGCAAGGCGAAGCTCATTGTGGTGCCTGAGTTTAACTATGTCGGATGGCTGGCGAAAGAGGTTGCTACCGCGATTTACGGGTACTCTAACGCAAAAATCATCGGCGGGCCCCGGGTGTACGGTGGTCAGTCAATGCCGGTGGAGTTGATCGTGGATGAAGTCGAGTCCGGTCTAACCGGGAAGAAGTCGAGCAATGTCGCCCAGTCTTCGATTATGGGTGGCGCCGTCAATCAGGATGACGTAGCCCATTTCATGCGCAGTATCTAGCCTGAAGGTTTTTAAAACACAAGAGCCCGATCCCTGCTGGGATCGGGCTCTTGTGTTTTGGCGTCTATCTGGTCTATCTCGTGGACTAGACAGACCGGATAGACCAGATAGACCTTCTTCTATCCCTGAAGCTCGTCCTGCACCATTTCCTCAGTCTCGGGCATGCCGTAGGCGACATACTTGGCGTAGGAAAGATAGATCATGGCGCTGTCCCTCATCGCTTTGGTGCCTTGGGATATGCGAAAGACTTGGTCTGGGTTGTGGGCTGGTGCTGCCCCCATCGTCTCCACGTGGCTTTGAAGGAGCATCGTGAATCGTTCCATCGAGTTTTCGACATCTTTGTAGGCCAGTAGAATTGCGTCTGTCATGGTTGTCCTCCTAATCACCATCAGCTTACACTATGCCCATGCAACCCTTCAACGATAAGAAACCGGCGGCCCTCTCATCGGAAATATTAAGTATATTGGCAGGGGTAACGTCAGACAGGGATCTCAGCGGTCACGCGCTGGCGCAAGCGGTCGTGAATCTATCGCGATTATTCACAACCGCACGGCCATCATTGCCGATCCGTTACCTGGATGATCCAAGCCATGCGGCTGCCTATCGATCGTATTTTCTCCCAGTGAACCTCTCAAAAGTCCAAGTCCTGCTAGATGAGTTGCCGAACGACAACAGCACTGAAATGCCAGATCGACCGATGGCGGTACTCGATCTTGGTTGTGGCCCAGGGACTGGATCTCTCGCCCTGCTGGATTGGCTGTGGCATCGCAGTCCTGAACGGGCGAAGTCTGTATCGGTCCTGGCGGCCGATGCGTCCCAGGCCTCTTTGCAGGATGCGAAGAAATTGTGGGAGGCCTACTGCAACGAGGTTGGAATACCCAACGCAGGCCTTCGCTGTGTCGATGGCAACCTGGAGCATCCGCTGAAAGGGGATCTCGGTAAGCAGATTGTGCGGGGCGGGCCGTACGATCTGATTATTATGGCGAACTGCCTGAATGAATCATTTCCTACGGCGGCCGACCCTCCGGCAGAGCGGGCTGGGGTTGTCGGCCAACTGCTTCCGTTTCTCGCGCCGCACGGCACCATCATGATCGTCGAGCCGGCATTACGGCAGACGGCCAGGGCTTTGCATCAGATGCGTAATCACCTGCTCATACAGGGGCGCTGTACAGTCTATAGTCCCTGCTTGCACGAGAAAGCCTGTCCGGCCTTAGACCATCCTGACGATTGGTGCCATGAGGAGCGGCCCTGGCAGACGCCTCCTGCGATTGCGGCACTCGATCGAGAGGTAGGGTTCATTAAAGACGCGTTGAAGTTTTCCTATCTGCTATTGCGCACAGACGGAAGAACCATTGTGACGAGGAGCCCGCAGACGTTCCGGGTCGTGAGCGAACTACGAGAATTGAAGGGGGAGAAGCGAGCCTGGCTCTGCAATGAAACAGGCCGGCCTGAAGTCGGTCGGTTGGATCGCAAGGCCTCTCTTCACAATGAAGCTCTCGATAGCTGGCATCGTGGCGCCATAGTCCAGATCGAGCGGATTGTGCGCAAGGAGAAAGAAGGGAAAGTCTCGCCGGTGGGAAGGATTGAGAATGATGCAGCGGTGCAGATTATCCGATCGGCCTGAGCATGGGGTACGCCGAAGGTTGTTGAGATGACCAGTAGCGCGTAGGTTCCGTTCTGGCATCATGCGGAAAGAGGGCCTCAGCTGACGAAGGGTGGGCAGCTCCGGCTTCGCCATAATGCGTTGCACTTCTGCTGCTGTCCCATGCTGTACTATTGGCCGGACGCCTTATCGGAATAAAAGAACGGCGTCCGGCACCTGCTCCGCTATCCGATCTCTCGCTCCCGCTAAGGCGAAGCCTCCGTGCCCGTCCCTT
>CAMDRK010000325.1 GCA_945906715.1 Nitrospira lenta | reverse complement strand
TCCGGCCACGCGCCCACTGCTCCAGTTGTTGGCGTTCGGGCTCTGTGACCTGAAGGGAAGGGGCGATGCGCATGGTCCGGTCCTCCTCTGAGTGAGGAGTATACACTTACGTTATAATAAGTAAAGCTATATATGCATCAGTACACTAGTTCGTGCTGGCCCGCTTTGTTTATTTGGTCTGATCGGTCTGTCTGTCTGGTTTATCTGGTTTGTTTTGTTGATCTGGTTGATTTGGTTCATCCGGTTAGTTTCGTTCAAGCAAACAAACAAGACAAGCCAAATAAACCAAATAACGGTTTTCTTCCGCCGGCGAGGGGTAGCTTGACAGCAGAGTCGCTCGGCAGGTATAAAGCACCGTATGAATTTTAATCCCTACCGGAATACTCATGTATGAAAGTATCCCTTAGAGCTACTTATGGAATCATGGCAGCTGTCGATTTAGCGATGCATCTTGGGACAGCGCCTGTCCAAGCGAAATCGATTGCGCGTCGGCAAGCCATTCCTGCTCGCTTTCTTGAACAGGTCCTCCATGGCATGAAGAAGGCCGGTCTTGTGTCGAGCCTTCGCGGGGCACAAGGGGGCTACGTGCTTTCGAAAAAACCATCCGAGGTATCGGTCGTCGAGATCCTCGAGGCGCTTGATGGTCCGCTTTCACTTCCGAGTGGCGGAGCTGGCCGTGCACAGGGGCGGCGATTCAGCAAACCAGGGCTTTTGTTGGAGAGGGTTTGGGAGCAGGTCTATCAAGCGGAGCGCCATGTGCTCGAAGCCATCAGCGTGGAAGAATTAGCCGGGCAGCAACGAGTGCTCGAACAAGAACGATCGTTGATGTACCACATTTGAGGTCACCCATGAGTCTCACACCACTCAGCGCTGTTTCTATCAAGACAGAGCCTATTCCTCCTGCCGTTATAGAGGAGATCGAGACGTTTGAAGCCGAAGCGAGACGCATGGCTTCCGGGGATGTCTCGCTCGATCTTTTCAGGCCGTTCCGTCTGCAGTACGGCATCTACGGCCAACGGCAAGCCGGCGTCCAGATGGTCCGTATCAAGATCCCCTTTGGCGGGCTGACAGCGAATCAGCTGCGTAGAGTTGCAGAATTAACCGAGCAATATGCGACCGGCGTCGGCCATGTGACCACGCGCCAGGATATCCAGCTGCACTTTGTAGAATTACAGGACGTGCCGTCCATCATGCGCGGGCTGGCTGAAGTCGGCTTGACCACCAGAGAGGCTTGCGCCAATACGGTTCGTAACGTGACGGCTTGCCACCTGGCCGGGATCTGTCAGGGGGAAGTGTTCGACGTGACACCCTATGCGAAAACCGTCGCGCTGCATCTCTTACGGAATCCGCTCAACCAGAGTCTCCCGCGCAAATTTAAAATTGCCTTCTCCGGCTGCAAGCAGGACTGCGCGCTCACACCGATCCACGATATCGGGCTTCTCGCAGCCAAGCGAGCGGATGGGGTCATCGGCTTTCGCATGGTGGCAGGCGGCGGTCTCGGCTCTGCCCCCAGGATTGCGCAGGTCCTTCGGGAATTCACCCCGATGGATGAACTCATTCCAAGCGTGGAGGCCGTGATTCGTGTGTTCGACACCTTGGGCAATCGAAAGAATCGCACGAAGGCCCGAATGAAGTTTGTGATCGAAAAGCTGGGCTTCGCGGAGTTTAAACGTCGCTGGGAAGAGGCCTATGTATCGATGGGACATGCCCGTCCGACGCATGAGCCCATCAAGTTGCTGTCGTATGCGGATGAACCGGTCCCCCTCATCATGCCGACGTCGAACGGATCGAAGCGGGTGGCGGTGCAGACCAATGGGCATGCCAACGGCGCGCCGGTGGAGACGCCGTTTGAAATGTGGCGCCGGACCAACGTCGTGCGCCAGAAACAAGAGGGCTATGTCGCCGCAGTGACTAAATTGTTCATGGGCGATCTCACAACAGAACAGATGCTGCTCATCGCCGATCTTGCGGATCGCTACTCCAATGGCAATATTCGGACGACGATCAATCAAAATATGATCATTCGATGGATCCCGGAGTCGCGTATCGCCGACCTCTATGATGATTTGGCTGCACAGGGGTTGGCTGATCCCGGCGCCGAATTGGTTGAAGATATTATTGCCTGTCCCGGCACCGATACGTGCGGTTTGGGAATTACGTCCTCCAAGGGACTTGCGCGAGCCTTGGCAGAGGTATTTCCGGCCGGGCGGGTTCCTGAAGATCTGAAAGATGTGACGGTCAAGATCAGCGGGTGCCACAACTCCTGCGCCCAGCATCATATCGCCACGATCGGTTTGCATGGAGTAGGGAAGCGCATCGGCGAGCACGTCGCGCCCTTCTATGAATTGCATTTGGGCGGGCGGGTCACCGGGACGGCAAAGATCGGACAGATGGTCGTCAAGTTGCCGGCCAAGAGTGTGTCGGCTGCGATCACGCACTTGATCGACGTCTATCGGCGTGACCGCCTCTCCGGGGAAGGGCTGCCTGCCTTCATCGATCGTGCCGGTAAGGTCAAACTCAAGGATGAGTTGATCCCGTACACCATCGTTCCGTCCTTTCAGGATGATTCGACCTTCTACTACGACTGGGAAGGAGAAGCAGAGTTTGTCTTGGAGGATCTCGGGCCTGGTGAATGTGCCGGCGGCGCGCTTGAAATGATCGAAAACGGCATTCTCGAAGCTGACCAAGAACTCTATCAGGCAAAGCTACTTGTCGATAACCATCAATATTCCGTCTCGGTAAATAAGTCGTATCGTGCCGTGTTGGCCGCTGCCAAAGCGTTGCTGGTGACGGAAGGACTTGAGCCTTCGACGGATGCGGAAACTTTCATCGAATTTGACGGCCGGATCGCGCAAAAAGGCATTGTGCCGGCGATGTATCGGGAACTGAGGAGCCGGGTCGGCGATTTAGGACCCAAGGATACAACGGGCGAGTCGGCTCGCGACAAGATGGCCTTTGCCAAGGGATTCGTTGACGCCTGTCGTGCCGCCACGGAGCAGATGGGCAAAGATCTCAAGTTGGCGCCGGCGGATAAGGTAGCGACGGGTGTGGCGACCGCGCCATCCGAGGTCAAGCAAGTTGTCGCTGCTGCGGTTGCGCCTGCTGCCTCCAGTGCGCCAGTCTACGATTTGCGCGGGGTCGCCTGTCCCATGAATTATGTGAAGACCAAGCTAAAACTGGAGATGATGGATGCGGGAGAACGTTTGGAGGTCTGGCTCGATGCGGGTGAACCGATCAAGAACGTGCCCCTGAGTTTGAAAAACGACGGCCATCTGTTGTTATTGCAGGAACCGCTCGAAGCCGCAGCGGATCATTTTCGGATTTTGGTCGAAAAAGTAGAATAGAGCGGCGGAGGGATGATCCCCCTTGCTCGCGCAACGCGCGGCCTCAGAAGGCCCTCGTTGGACGCGCGCAGTTGGAAATCATCCCTCTCGCCGCTTGAAGTGTGAGTGAAGGTAGGAAGAACCCAAATG
>CAMDRK010000324.1 GCA_945906715.1 Nitrospira lenta | reverse complement strand
TTGAAGACGATTCCTGAAAATGGTTCCTCTTGAACGGCACGGCGGCTCACCGCCTCTTTCGTATCTGGACGCAGGCCTTCCAGCGGGACTTTCACTGCCCGGTCCATCGGCGACGGCAGGAAATCGACGATCGCATTGAGGAGCGGAATAATCCCGATATTCCTGATCGCGGAACCGCTGTAGAGCGGGACAATCGTGCGAGCCTGGACGCCAAGGCGAAGGCCATCGGTCAGGTCCTCCTGCGTCAGCTCACCCGTGCCGAGATACTGTTCCAATAATCGATCGTCACACTCAGCCACTCCCTCCTGCATGCGCTTGCGCGCATCAGTGACCAGCGTCCGCTCATGTTCCGGTATCGGCAACTGCTGAATCGTGAGGCTCTCCGTGCGCGAAGTAATCACGCGTTGTTGAGCAAGATCTAACACTCCCTGAAGCTGGGTGCCGCTGCCATAGGGCAAGGACATCGGCAATGGCATGATCCCAAGATCGCGTTGACACATCGCGGCAACCTCGTCGAGGGAGACGCCGTCTTTATCCATGTCGTTGAGGAACAGCAGACAGGGCAAACTAAGCGCTGTCACGCGAGCCCAGATTCTGAGAAGTTCGCTCCGGGTCCCCGACGAGGCGCTCATTACCAGAATCACAGCATCCACCGCTTGCAATGCCATAACCGTCTCCCCGAGCAGGCTCAGTGCCCCGGGGGGATCGACAAGATTGATGGTGGTGTGATTCCAGGAACAACGGAGGAGACTGGTACTGACGGAACTGCGCCGGTGCAATTCTTCCGGCTCGAAATCCGAGACGGTTGTGCCTTGTGCGATCGACCCGAGGTGAGGAATAGCACCGGCGGCAAAGAGTATGGCTTCGGCCAGCGAAGTCTTCCCGGCACCGGCACTGGAGATCAAGACCACATTTCTGAGTGATTCCCTGTGTGGCTCGCTCATGGGACCCTCCTTTGGCAGGATGCTGAAAAAGACCACCAGCTTCGTTCTCGCATCGCTCAGAAGCTCAACGTACCGAAGCGTACGCCTCGCCTCTTCGCTCGCTGCGGCCTTGCTGGACGGCCTTTTTGAGCATCCTGCGATCATATGGTTACATCGCTGCAACTCCCCCTTTGCTCATGCGTCAGCACCATGGTTTGTCAGCCAGCCTTGATCGGCAAAGCTGACATAACGTCCATCGCCGATGACGAGATGGTCAAGAACCCGAATGCCCAGTACCTCCCCTGCCGATACCAATCGCGCCGTCAGCGCACGATCTTCCTGACTCGGTGTAGGATCGCCACTGGGATGGTTGTGCAGAAAGATCACGGCCGCCGCGGATTCTTTTACTGCGAGTGTGAAGACTTCGCGTGGATGGACAATGCTGAGCGTCAAGCTGCCTTCCGATACTGTCGTGTCACGCATGATGGCATGCTTGGCATCCAGTAACACAACTTTGAAGACTTCGTGACGAAGGTCGCGCAAGGTCGGATGGTAATGGGTGAAGAGGTCACTGCTGGATGTGATTTTTGTTCCCTTGGTCAGCGGACCAGCGAGGGCACGTTTCCCCAATTCAAGCGCCGCTTTCAGTTGAGCCGCTTTGGCCTCCCCCACACCTGGGACTGCGCAGAGTTCTTCGATTCCGCATTGTGCAAGTCCAGCCACACCCCCGAGTCGATCCAGGATATCCATCCCGACTTGCACAGCTGAAGATCCCTGACGGCCAACTCGAAGTAGAATGGCCAGAAGTTGGGCATTGGTGAGCGCCTGTGGCCCCTGAGTCAGCAGTCGTTCGCGCGGTCGCTCTGTTTCAGGCCATTGCGCAATGCCTTGACCCACTTTCTTGCTGGCCATCCATCCTCCCTGCACAAAAAATGGCACTCTGAACGTTTTTGTACCAGTAATAGCCCCCTTGTTTGCTACTTCCTAACAAATACGTACCATCTAAACTGTTGAAATTACGTACAGCGACATATTGGTTCAGTAATTGCTTTGAACCGCCAGCAGCAGTACACCGTAACCTTGGAGGATTCGATGGAATGTCCGAAGTGCAAAGGCCTCATGATGCTCGAGCGGTTCTCCGACTTCTTCTTAATTTTTTACGCCTGGAAATGCATCAACTGCGGCGCGATCATCGATCGTACCATTTCAAATAACCGGCGAAAGAGCTTGGCTGCCCGCAAACCCCAAACAGTGGCGACCCCCTAAAGTAATTGAGATTTGTCTCTATACTGGTCGACCCTCTTGATCGCCACGGATGGCCGACATTCTTGCACTGATCCCCTGTCGCTCACGTCTTACGCTTCCAGACCACCCATCGGCATTATAGCCACAGCCTCCAAGGCCGTCAAAATACTTCCATTGCCCTCGTTCTAACCTTCCCCGCTCCCATGCCAACCCCACATCAGGGTTTCACCCCTCACTTCAGTTGCACTTATCTTGACCCCTTCAAAAACGCTGTGTTAGAGTCAGGCGCTCCAGAAATATCTCTCACCTTATACCTATGCGTGTCATTGCTGGATCCCACCGAGGTCGCCGCTTGAGTGGGCCACAAGGGACTGTACTGCGTCCCACATCAGATAAGGTTCGAGGGGCACTTTTTTCGATTCTCGGGAGCAAGGTATCGGGATCTCGCTTTCTTGATTTGTATGCAGGCACGGGAGCCGTCGGGATTGAAGCACTGAGCCGTGGAGCCTCAACCGTCACCTTTGTCGAGTCAAACCCCAAGGTCTTGCAAGTGTTACAGGAAAATCTACGGACCTGTCAGATGCTTGACCGAGCGCAGGTTCGCGTAGGACAGACAGCCGCCTTTCTTAATCGGAAAGATTGGTGGGGCGGCCCTTACGACGTACTCTTTGCAGACCCGCCGTATGCCGCTCTCGATGAATTAGACATCCTGATCCATGCCTGGAGGCCGGGGCTATTATCGGAGCATGCCGCCGTGATCATCGAACAAGACTCACGTACTGAATTGCCGGCATCGATCGACCATGCCGCGCTTGTGCGGCGATACGTGTATGGTGATACGGCACTCTATCTGTACGGTGTGTCCACAACAGAGTCGCTCACATCATGAAGATCGGCATCTATCCAGGAACCTTCGATCCCATTACCCACGGACACACCGACATCATTTCCCGAAGCCTGCGAGTGTTCGACAAAGTGGTCGTTGCCGTCGCGCCCAATCCATCCAAGCATCCACTCTTTACCATGACCGAGCGGCTGGAGATGATCCGGATCGTGATGAAGGAGATGAAACAGGTCGAAGTTACCCACTTCGATGGGTTACTTGTGGACTATGTCCAGCGATACGGCGCCCATGCGATTATCCGTGGTCTGCGCGCGATCTCGGACTTCGAACATGAATTTCAGATGGCTCTCATCAATCGCAAAATGGCCAAACAGGTTGAGACCGTGTTCCTCATGCCCAGCGAAGAATATTCGTATTTATCCTCAACCATTATTAAAGACGTGGCCACCCACGGTGGAGCGCTCAC
>CAMDRK010000323.1 GCA_945906715.1 Nitrospira lenta | reverse complement strand
GTTCGGCAGATGGCCTGAACGGACCTGGCAGGCCAATACATCCATGATTACGCGAGTGGAGATCAGGGCAGTGATCTCGGCTGCGTCGTAGGGAGGCGAGCACTCCACGATTTCCATTCCGGCAATCGGCTTACTATCCGCGATGACTTGCAGAAACTTCAGCACTTCACGCGGCAAGAATCCGCCCGGCTCAGGCCAGCCGGTTCCAGGCACGAAGGCGGCGTCCAGACAATCCACATCGAAACTCAACCAGACGGCGTCGACGCCGTCCCAGGCCACTTCAAGCGCTCGCTTCGCGGCATTCTCAATTCCCATCTCTACACAATCAGTGACGGTCATGATGGTGGTTTGACGTTCACGTCCTGACTTCACACCGGGCCGTGGCGCCTGCCAGCCACCGATCCCGATCTGCACGAGATTTTTTGCCGGCACATTGGGAATATTCGTCGCGTGAAACCAGGGTGTGGTGTGCATACGTTCGTCAAGATCGGTTTCTTGTGTGTCCACATGCCGGTCGAAGTGAATGATGCCGAGCTTGCCCCCATTGAGATTCTCGGCAATTCCCCGCACGGTCGCGAAGCCAAGGGAATGGTCGCCGCCGAGCACCACGGGAAAGGCCCCACTGGCGTAGACGTGCGAGACGCCCTTGCTGACCTGATCGAACGTCTTTTCAATGTTGCCGGGGATGGTAAACACATCGCCGAGATCGCACATGGAAATGGATTCGCGCAGATCCACGCCAAGCTCGAAGCTGTAGGATCCATAGAGAGCCGAGATCTTACGAATACCCTGAGGGCCAAACCGCGTGCCGGCCCGGTAAGTTGTGCCGCCATCGAATGGCGCTCCGAGAATGGCCACGTCATACTGGCCGCATTTGCGGACGTCTTCGATGTAGGGGGCTTTGGCAAACGTATTAATCCCGGCAAAGTGGGGGAGCTCTCCCCGGCTGAATGTGGGAATCCGGCGGTCTTTAATAGACGCGGCGCCTGGCAGGCCCAATTCAAGCCCTCGGGCTATTTCTTCTTCATACTTCGTGGTCGGCAGCAGCGCTTCCGCTTCGACAGCATATTTCGCCTCCGGGCCATAGTTGTCATGCAGGGGAACCTTGCCTTTGTACTTGTGTTCTTTAGCCAAAACGTCACCTCCTAATTGTCGGTCTGTCTTGTCTGTTTAGTCTATTTGGTCATTCGATTGTCCTGTGTCAAACAAAACAAACCAGATAGACCAGACCAACCAGATGAACCGATATTAGGGGCGCAGGGAAGGGGAAGTCAAACGTAGCTAGCCGGTAGTTGGAGACTCATTTTTAGTTTCTCAAATTGCTGGTAATTATAAGGAGACTCGGCTACTTGATGCTTGACGTCTTTTCATTTCCTGAAAGGAGTTGGCCATGGCGAGGAGCAAGATCAAAGCTGGAAGAGTGAAGAAGCTCGGTGCTGCTGGCATTCCAAAACGGAGTGCGGTTCCCGATCGTCTCGATCTTCGCGACAGGCTCTATCAGCCGCCGGTGGCAGTGGTGCCGGACTTGGTGTTTGAGCCAAAGACCGACATCCCCGTGCTCGATCAGAAACAGACTAACGCCTGTACAGGCTTTGCCCTAGCCAGCGTTGTGTGTCATTTGCAACAAACTGCGAAACGTAAGCAGATGGATTGTTGCGTATCCCCCTACATGTTGTATTCGATGGCGCGACGCTACGATGAATTTCCCGGCGCCCCGGACGTCGATACCGGATCGAGTCTGCGCGGCGCCATGAAAGGTTGGTACAAGCACGGCGCCTGCGCGGACAGGCTCTGGACCTCGGAACAGATGCCGACAGACTATGTTGCAAAGTGTTCAGACGACTGGTGGCTGGATGCTGTGCGGCGGCCTTTGGGGGCTTATTACCGCATCGACACACGGTCTATCACCGATATGCATGTCGCCCTCAACGAGATCGGCATTCTCTATGCCAGCTCGGTCTGCCACTCCGGCTGGGATGATGGATTCTCTAAGAGATCGCAGCCCAAGTGCGGGCACTGGGCAATTCCACATCGGAAGGCAAGCCTGAGCGACGGTGGCCATGCTTTTGCGGTCGTCGGCTATAACCAGGTGGGGTTCATCGTGCATAACTCGTGGGGGCCAGGCTGGGGGACAAAGGGTCGCGCGGTATTACTGTATGAAGACTGGCTCGACAATGCGATGGACTGTTGGGTGGCACAGCTGGGGGTGGTGACCGAACAGCATCTGACGATTGCGCAGTCGCCGACATTGCGTTTGGAGGCCGGAAAAGTACAGCTCGCCGGCGAGTCGTGGTTACGCAGGCGAGAAATCAGCCCCTTCATCATCAACATGGAGAATAACGGTAGGCTCAGCAACACCGGCGATTTCCGCACGCAAGATTCCGACATCGAGGCGTTGGTTACGCACCATCTCGGCATGGCACGGACCGCTTGGGGCTTGGGCAAGAACGATCCTGTGGATATTGCTATCTACGCGCATGGCGGTCTTACGTCTGAGAACGATGCGGGAGAAACAGCGGCAAAATGGATACCAGCGTTGTATGAACAGAAGATTTTCCCTATCTTCCTCATGTGGGAAACAGATCTCTGGTCCACGCTGACAGGGCGCCTTGAGGATATCGTAAAAGGCCAGACGCGTCCCACTGGAGGGTTATTCGACGGCGCCAAGAGTTGGTTGAATGAACGGCTCGAAAAACTACTGGCCCGGCCTGGGACGGCGATCTGGAGCGAGATGAAACAGAATGCGGACGCGATCTCCAATGCGGCAGAGAGTGGGGGAATGAAGCTCTACAGGGCCTGTCAACGATCGCCGTACTTTGCCGATCTGTCCAAGGTGCGGCTGCATCTCGTCGGCCATTCTGCCGGGTCAATCCTGCACAGTCATGTCGTCGATCGGCTGGGTGGGCAGGGCTGGATGTTCGAAAGCGTGAACTTTATGGCGCCGGCGGTGCGAGTGGATCTGTTCGAGGAGACGGTCGTCCCAGCCATTAAGAGTGGCAAGGTTAAGCGTTTCAACCAATTCCATCTATCCGACGACATGGAACAGAAGGATCCGACCTGTAAACCGATTCTTGGCTACAGCCGCTCGCTCCTCTACCTGGTATCGCAATCACTTGAGGAAGGACGCTCGACACCGATACTCGGCCTGGAGAAATATTTCAATGACAAGATTGCATCGAAAAATTTACCAAACGTCTATACCTGGGCTGCTCCCGGCAAAGAATCGAAAAGCACGACACATGGCGATTTCGATGATGACCAGGTGACGATGACGAGCGTGATTGCGCTGATAAAGGGAACGTAACCACTCAGGGGTTCAGGCTGAAGGTCGAAGTTCCGAACACTTCAGTCTGAACACCTTCAGCCTATCTACCGGAGTCGTTACATGGGAATCGTGGTCTAAGGGAGAAGGAGAAACAGGGACATTCTGCTTTTCAGATCAATCTCGGCGGTAGTTTGCTTGGATGGTATCGGCGTGA
>CAMDRK010000322.1 GCA_945906715.1 Nitrospira lenta | reverse complement strand
ACTCGTCCACGGGCATCGCCGTCGCCCGTCGGGCGCCTTCGAGTCCTCGACCGCCGTACTTCTTGTCAGCATGCATGAGGGGTACTCCTCTCCGCCCGCTACTCTAATTGAAGAGAGGCAAAGTGTCCCACTGATATTGGCACAGAGGGGGTGGCTAGTCACACAAACTATGGAAGAGGTGTGCAATCGGACAGCGAAGATGAGTAAGGAAGGGATACCGTAAGCAGGAGATTTAGAACTCGCAGACATGCAGGCTGCGGTATTCACTGTATGCTGCGGCTGAATTGGTATGATTGAGGAATTGTGTTTGTAAATAGCCTGTCCTGATGTACGGTAGAAACATCGTAGGGATGCTCTATGGTACAGGCCTCACATCGATCCTCTATCTTAAATAAGTTTCGTCAGCACCCTCGAGTCCGCATCTCTACCCCCTTTGTCTGCGCCCTGTCTCATTGCCAGTCTCGTCGTTGGTTAAGGAGACCCGGTATCGACTTGGGTGTGGTCTACGATCTTTCAATACGCGGCGCCCGAGTCAGCACGGAAGCTGAGATCAGGCCAGGTGATGAAGTCACGGTGTGCCTACGTCTTCCCAAGCAGCTCAAGCCTGCCGATATTGCTGTCGCTAAAGTGCGGTGGGCGAAGGATCAATTCTTCGGCTTGGCTTTCACGAAAGTGTCCACTGCTGCGCAGAATCGTCTGAAAAAGTACGTGTCGATCATTTCAACGATTGCCACGTAGCCTCCCGTTCAGTCGGTATCATTTTCACCGAGGCGCGTTTTGGTAAGGGCGTACGGTGCTGCGTTGGCTGACGCTAGTGGCGCTTGGGGCGAATTGATTAATGTGGCTGTCCGACGTTGTCTTCGTGGCGAGGTGATGGAGTTTGTGGCAGATGTTGAGTCAGATTACTTGATGGCCACTGCTTTGACTTCCTTGAACGTGGTGTGGCCCAGGAGGGTCTTCTGAACTCCATCCTGCATGAGGGTCGTCATGCCGGCCGCGATAGCAGCTTGAAGCATCTCCTCAGTTCTCGCCTTCGTCTGAATCATGTGTTTGATTTTATCCGATCCCAGCAGCAACTCGTGCAGGGCCACGCGTCCCTTATAGCCAGTGCGATTGCAGGTTTCACATCCCTTCCCGCGGGCCAGGCGGAAGGTATTGTCCTGTGGGATACCGAGCTTGTCCCAATGTTCAGGCCCATAGCCTTGGCGGATTTCTTCGTATTCTATCGCTGTTCCGACGTACTGTTCCTTGCAGTCCTTGCAAATCCGGCGAGTGAGTCGCTGTGCAAGCACTCCCAACATCGCATCGGCAAAACTAAATGAGTCGCAGCCCATATCGAGAAGTCGAGTGATGGTTTCCACCGCGCTGTTTGTGTGGAGTGTGCTCATGACGAGGTGCCCGGTCAATGAGGCTTCAATGCCGATTTCTGCCGTCTCTTTATCTCGCATTTCTCCGACCATGATGACGTCCGGGTCGGCCCGAAGAAACGCGCGCATGGCAGCGGCAAAGGTGAAGTCGATCTTTGGCTGAACTTGAACCTGCCGAAGCCCATACTGTGTGATTTCGACGGGATCTTCTGCCGTCCAGATTTTGATATCTGGCGTGTTGATGAAGCCGAGGACGGAGTGGAGGGTTGTGGTTTTTCCAGATCCGGTCGGTCCAACACAGAGAATGATGCCGTAGGGCTTCGCAGCGATCTCCTTGATTCCCGCGAGATTTCGGTCCGAGAACCCCATTTTATCGAGGGGCAAAGGCTCACTGGCTGCGAGCAGACGCATGACCACGTCTTCGTTAAATCCTGAGGTCGGAATCGTCGCGACGCGCAACTCGATTTCCTTGCTGTCCGACAGTTTAAATTTGATCTTGCCGTCCTGGGGCTTGCGCCGTTCTGCTATGTCGAGACTAGCCATAATCTTCAGGCGCGACACAATGGCGCGCCGATAGCTTTGCGGAATCTTCATGTATTCGAAGCAATCGCCGTCGACCCGGAAGCGGACAAGAGTTTCACGCTTTTCACCATAGGGCTCGACGTGAATATCGGAAGCGCCTTGCCGATAGGCATCGGCGATGATCTGATTGGCTAGTCGCACGATGGCATTGTCGTTTTCGTCGAGCCCGCCTCCTGAATCCTCTGCCATTGCTTCTTGGGCTTCATTGACGAGTTCGCCGAGAATGTCGGAAACATTCTCATCTAACTTTCTGTTGTTGCTGCTGCTGTCCCCCTGTCCTGTTGCCGAGCCGAGGAACTGGGCGATATCACGGCGGAGGCTGATCGCAAAGCGAATGTTGAGGCCGGGGAACGTCCGTTTAATATCTGCTACACGATCGAGATCGCTCGGATCGTCTGTCAAAATTTCGATAGCGGTTCGGTCCCGCTTGAGGGGCATCCAGTGGTTCTTCTTGAGGTAGTCGACGTTGAGGTTTTTCAGGAGTTCGATATCAACAAGCGTTCGATCGCTGTACTCGATATAGGGGCACTTGTGAAATTGGGCCAGCGACTTACCGATATCGAGTTTTGGCACCTTGTACTTCTCGATCAGGATACTCTCGAAATCCGACAGGCCTTTCCGGGACTCGGCAATCGCATTATCCAACTCGTTCTGGCTGATGCGGTTGTTCGTGACCAAAAGATCGAACTTGGTCGGGGCTTTTTTGGAGACCTTGCGGAGGTTGAAGAAGGCGATGCCGAGCGCCTTGGCAATCTCTGCGACGGATTCTTCGTCTTTTCGCGTGAACCGAACGCCGCTTTTTTTGTTAAGGAGTTGAAGGACCCCCATCAAATACTTGTTGTCAGCTACGATCGGGTAGGTCAGAACCTGTTTCGTTTTGAATCCAGTCCGCTTGTCGTAAGACGTGTCGTGGACGAGTGAGGGATGGATGCCTTGCAACTCAGCAATATTATAGGCGTCGGCAATGCTTACCGGGCGGAGATATTTTGCGCAGAATCCAGCGAGGCTTTGCTCGGTGATGGGAATACGGAACTCCTCGACGCTGTCGATGTTGGGGACCTTGGAGAAAATCTCTTTTTTCTCAGAATCGAAGGCGAAGATGGTGAGATCTTCAGCGTCGAAGATGCCAAGGACTTCCTTGCGCAGGTCGAGGAGAATATGATCGAGGTCGCTGGCCGCATGGATTTGCTCCGTGATGCGCTTGACGTTCTCGGCGAAGGCCACTTTTTGCTGAAGTTCTTGAAGGTTTTGCGGGATGGGATTGGCTTGCATTACCCGGGCTCCTGACCGTCATCTACGAAGATTATTGCTTGATTCGTATGCTCAACGAAGAGTACATACGGCCCGCATGACCACGAGTACCGTGAGGAAGAGGTTGATGCTCAGTCTAGCTGATCAAGGGTGGAAGGCAAGGAAAAGGCGGTTTTGTGTCAAGCCCAAATAGAAATGTCCTCTTCCTCCCAAAGTAGAAATGTCCGGTTTTATGTTCCGGCCACCGCCGCGTGGTGTGTGCGTGCTGGCCGCAGGCGTGTGCGCCACGGATGGTCCGGCCTCGGGGTGACTGGCTGCCGAGCGCG
>CAMDRK010000321.1 GCA_945906715.1 Nitrospira lenta | reverse complement strand
GCTCCAACGATGCGCCCCGGCATCTGCCGCTTGAATGATTCAGCGGTTGAAAGAAACGCGGCGTGAGGGCCGCCAAATCCGAGCGGGACACCGAATCGCTGGGTGGAACCGACAGCGATATCGGCTCCGAATTCTCCCGGTGGGCGCAGAAGGGTCAAGGCCAGCAGATCGGTGGCGACCACCACAAGAACTCCGGCCGCATGGGCCTGCGCTACCAGTGCGCTGTAATCGCCCACGTAGCCGTCGGTGGCCGGATACTGGATCAGAATGCCGGCCAGCTGAGGCTGGGAAAAGTCGATGGTCTGTGTCTGTCCTACGCGCAGCGTCATGCCGAGCGGTTCGGCACGCGTCTGCATCACGGCAATGGTTTGGGGATGACAGTCCTGCGAGGCGAAGAACTCCGTCCGTTCGTGGCCGGACGAACGGGAAATGGCGAGACACATGGCCATCGCCTCCGCTGCCGCCGTGGCCTCATCCAGAAGCGAGGCGTTGGCTAAGGGCAAACCGGTGAGGTCGGTCACCAGCGTTTGGAAATTCAGGAGGGCTTCCAGGCGGCCCTGGGCAATTTCAGCCTGGTAGGGCGTGTACTGGGTATACCAGGACGGGTTTTCGAAAATATTGCGCTGAATCACGCCGGGAGTAATGCAGTCGTAATAGCCCATGCCGATCAATGAACGGTAGATCTTATTTTCTGCGGCCATGGAGCGGATCTCTTCCAGCACGGCTTGTTCGCCGCGGTGCAGGGGCAGATCCAGCTGCTTCTGCAACCGAATATCGGTTGGCACGGTTGCCTTGCTCAGCTCTTCCAGCGATTGCAAGCCGAGCGTGGCCAGCATCTCGTGAACGTCTGCGTCGCTGGGACCGATATGGCGATGGGTAAATGTGTCGGTCGGGCTCAGAAAGTCCGGTGTGGCCATGGCGTATGTCTTGTCCTTTGAATATGTCCTGTCGGGTTGAGAGGCTTGATATGCCGGCTGACTCATTTGAGGCCAGGAGAATACCATGCTCATTCCCTGTTTCCAATAGTTGCACTATAGTTTCTGAACTTGCCTTTGAACTGAGAGTCACGTATGAGTGCGGACCATAAGCAGGAGGCTGAAAAATTCCGCCGGCTGGTCTTGTTCATTTGGTTTATTTGGTTTGTCTCGTTTGTTTGGTTCAACAAAACCAACTAGATGAACACAACAAACCATATTAACTACATGAACCAGACAAACAGGTATCCAGGAGGCCATGAAAGTACACGACATTCTGATCATCGGGGCCGGTCTGGCAGGGATGAGGGCGGCGATAGCCGCACCGCCGGATCTCGATGTCGCCGTGATATCCAAGGTCCATCCGGTTCGCAGCCACTCTGTGGCAGCCCAAGGGGGTATCAATGCGGCGCTGGGAGAGAACGATTCCTGGGAAGCCCATGCGTACGACACTACTAAAGGTGGACTCTATCTCGGCGACCAGGATGCCATCGAGGCCATGTGCCGCGAAGCCCCTGGCGACATTCTCGAACTAGAACGGCTCGGCGTCATCTTCAGCCGTAACGAGCAGGGGCATATCGCCCAACGTCCATTCGGTGGGGCTGGTTTTCCTCGCACCTGTTACGCTGCCGACCGTACCGGCCATGCCATTCTCCACGCCATGTACGAACAGCTGCTCAAGCGGCGCATCGCCGTGTATGAAGAGTGGTATGTCACCACGTTGATCGTAGAAGACGGAGTTTGCCGAGGTGTTGTCGCGTGGGATCTGATCCATGGAGGGTTGCATACGATCGGGGCGAAAGCGGTCATTCTCGCCACGGGAGGCAGTGGGCGGGTCTTCCTGACGAGCACCAATGCTGTGATCAACACCGGTGATGGCATGGCGCTCGCCTATCGTGCTGGGGCTCCACTCGCGGATATGGAATTCGTCCAGTTCCATCCCACTACACTCAAGGGCACTGGCATCCTCATCACCGAAGGGGCTCGCGGAGAAGGAGCCTATCTATTAAATACGCTGGGCGAACGGTTTATGAAGACCTATGCCCCGCAGCAGATGGAACTGGCCACCCGCTCCACTGTTTCATTGGCCATTGGGCAAGAAATCCTCGAAGGCCGCGGGGTCGAGGGGTGCGTGCTGTTGGACTTGCGGCATCTTGGACGCCAGCGCATTCTCGAACGGCTCCCTCAGATCAGAGAACTCGCCATTGAGTTTGCCGGCCTCGATCCCATCGAAACCCCCATTCCTGTCCGCCCAGGTGCGCACTATCAGATGGGTGGCGTCCGGACCAATCAATGGACGGAAACCAGCATCGCCGGCCTCTATGCGGCCGGTGAATGTGCCTGCGTCAGTGTGCACGGCGCCAATCGGCTCGGAGGTAATTCACTTCTTGAAACGATTGTGTTCGGTCGGCGCGCCGGAATTCGAGCCGGAGAATATGCTCGGACTGTCTCGCTACGGGCGCTCACAGCAGACCAACTCGTAATCGAACAGACTCGCGTCCAGCGTTTGCTGGCACAGAAGGGATCGGTCCGAGCCTGGCAGATTCGGGAAGAACTTGGCCAGTTGATGAGCCTCAATCTTGGCCTCGTTCGGACGCACGAATCCATGTCCACTGCGCTCTCGGCCCTCACAGCACTGACCCATCGCGCCGCCTCCGTCATGGTGCAGGACAAGGGGCGGGTGTTCAATACGGATCTCGTGCAAACCTTCGAGCTCCAATCGTTGCTCGATGTCGCGGAAACCATCGTTACCAGTGCGCTTGCCAGGCAGGAGAGCCGCGGGGCCCATTACCGGTCTGATTTTCAGAAACGGGACGATGCCCAGTGGCTCAAACACACGGTAGCCAGGCGAGCCCCTCAAGGGCCAGCTCTGACCTACGAGCCGGTCACGATCACTCGCTTCCCGCCGGCATAAAAACTGATCTATCTGGGTTGTCTTGTTTTTTGGGTTGAACGAAATGAACCAGATGAACCAAATCAACCAGACAAACCAAACAGACCAATTCTAGGCCCAGGTTTGGTATAATCCGCCATTGTCAATTATGCGCATTCTAGTCATTGAAGACGAAACCAAGGTCGGCTGTTTCATCAGGCGCGCGCTTGAAGAGGAGAGCTACGCCGTCGACCTCTGTGAAGACGGTGCGAAGGGCCTTGAGATGGCGCTCCACACCAACTACGATTTACTGATCGTCGACTTGATGCTGCCGTCATTGTCCGGGTTGGACATTCTCAAGGGTGTCCGCCAGGAAAAAATTCAAACCCCCATTCTGATTCTGACTGCCCAATCGCAGGTCGATCAGCGGGTCAAGGGCCTTGACGCAGGAGCGGACGATTACCTCACCAAGCCCTTCGCCATCGACGAGCTGCTTGCCCGCATTCGCGCACTGCTTCGCCGCGGGGCCACAGAGAGCCCCGGCGTGCTCCAGATCGACGATCTGGCATTGAACCCGGCCACGCGCGAAGTGACCAGAGGCGGTCAGCGGATAGACCTCACTTTGAAGGAATATGCCCTGCTCGAATATCTGATGCGCCATACGGGCCGTGTGTTGACCCG
>CAMDRK010000320.1 GCA_945906715.1 Nitrospira lenta | reverse complement strand
CGTCACATAGGTATCTTGCAGGCAGTACCGAGCCAACTCAAGCCCCTGTCCTTTCTCCCACATCTCAGCCACCTGCGCCCCACTACCCGACTTAGTTTCAACGTTCAGCGCACGCGCCAGGACATCGAGTTTCACCCACCCGCGCGTATCCCAATTGCTCCAAATCGCCATCGTGTCGTAAACCGGTTCCGTGCGGAACTTAGCGAGGTTGATATCCAGGCTCGGCTTGACTTGGTGGATGATCGATCTCTTCTTAAGGAACGGAAGGTCGAAACCCAGACCGTTATGAGTGATGAAGAGAGTCGGCCGGTTCTGCGCCAAACGGCCCCAGAATTGCCGCAGCAACTCCCGCTCATCCCCGCCATACCAGGCCACCGACCCACGCGGCTCGAGCTGATCGGAGAATTCCAACAGACCGATACAGACGATCTGACTGAACGTACCGTCGAAGGCCGACTTCGCATATTGTTCATCCTCGGCGCGTCGCTGAACCTCGGCGGCACCAGCCGTAAACAAATCGTACCCGTCGCCTGACGGCTCAGACTCGCCGCTTGGCGGGAGCTTCCCCACCAGCCTGGCCCATTCTTCCCGAGGCGCTTGAATAGTCTCTATATCCAGAACAACCTTCATAAAACCGGTCCTGTGCTCTGTCGCTGCAAGGCCTCGATGATCGGACGATCAGCCTGGGGAAATTCAAAGTCTCTCAACTCATGCGGCCAGACCCATCGAATCTCCGCGCAGTCGATGGCTGTGGCCTGTCCAGCTTCGATCCTACAATGGAAGAAATGCAGCTCCACAGTTTTCTCCGCATATTCATGCCGAATGATCTGAAAGGGTATAGGCGCATCGATGCGAATACCCAATTCCTCGAACAGCTCTCGTCGCAGACATTCTTCCAATGTTTCACCAGGCTCGCACTTCCCGCCAGGAAACTCCCAGAAACCAGCCAAGTGCACACCAGGATTCCGTCGGGCAATCAAGTAGCGGCCCTCACGATGGATAAGGCCGGCAGCGACTTCAACGACCTTCATGTGGCACCTTCGTTCTTTGCGGTTTAGATTCGAAGGGGTAGGTCTTACAAAACGATTTCATCGGACATTGCCGACAGGAGGGATTTCTTGCCGTGCAGCAGGTCGCCCCAAAGTCCATGATCGCTTGGTTAAAGTCATACCCCTTCCCGCTGGGAATTAAGACTTCCGATAATTGCCAGAGCCTCGCCTTCTGCGTCTTGGGGTCGCCCTTTGCCACGAACACCCGATGAAGGACTCGGATCACATTCGTATCGAGGATTGGAGCATCTTTGTTGAACGCGAACGACCGGATGGCGCCGGCCGTGTAACGTCCAATTCCCTTGAACGACAGTAATTCATCCTCATCGCTCGGCAGTTGGCCCCCATACCGCTCCACAGTCTCGCACGCAATACTATGTAACCGTTCCGGCCGAATATTGTAGCCAAGCGGATACCAGGTCTTCTTTACATCCGAGACCGGAGCATCGGCCAACTCCTCAAAACTTGGGTAGCGCTCTAGAAACTCGTGGTACTTCGGAATCACCCGATCGACCTGGGTCTGTTGTAACATCACTTCAGAAACGAGAATGTGATAGGGGTCGGAGGTCTTTCGCCAAGGCAGATCGCGGCCATGTTTCTCGTACCACTTCAGCAAGCGAACCTGAAAACGGCGCTTCTGCGAAGCATCGAGACCGGGGGGCTTCTTCGATGTCTTCTTCTTGCGCTGAGATGATGTTCGTGGGCTAGAAGTGGTGGGCATCAGAAAGTCAATCCAATGGCGGCATTCTAGGGGTGCGTCCAACGAAAATCAAACCTTACCTCTGGCATCTTAAACTCTTCAGTGCCAGAACTTTCCAAAGATCTCTATTCCTTTGACAACCACTTGTTCACCGACTAGCATTTCCAGAGCGAAGACAATCTCAGCGGGAATCTCATAGGCGATGCCTATTTAAAAGCGATGCCCTTGTATGTCACCTAATATGAAGGAACAGAGGCAACACATTCGTTATCAGGTCGAATGCCCTGCTACATTATTCGCGGGAGGCCATACCGGGATAGGGATCGTATACAACCTCGGGATGGGTGGCTGTAAGGTCGTCAGCGATCTTGGGGTAACGAGAGCCGCCCCCTTAACAATGCACCTTCAGATTCCGGAACAGAGCATGGCTATCACCATTCAAGCCGCCAGAGTCCAATGGACCCTGGAATTCGAGTTTGGAGTAGAGTTTCTTGAGCTGCAAGACCTCGAACGAATCAGACTGGAGCAGTTTCTGGCAACCCAAGTAAACATCGCCGCATAGAGATCGCTTAAATACAGCTATGGTCACTAGAAAATATCCCAGATTCCCCGTGTCGCTCTCCAGCACCTTGATGCATAAGAATCAATTCCGTCATGCTGGGTCCGTCCGAAACCTTTCTGCCAAGGGGTGCCTTGTAGAAAGTATCATCAGCCCCTTTACCGGCATGCAGCTCACCATACACTTGCATATCCCAGGTGAGCCGCAGCCCATCTCGATCGACAATGCCACAGTCCGCTGGTCCGGATCCGCCGGCATCGGCCTAGAGTTTCTAACGATAGCATCCCCCCATCAAGACCGACTGGACCGCATGATCCTGCAGCTCCAACCCAAGACCGGCTCTTAGCAGGATGCTGAAAAATCCCGCCAGCAGCAGAAGATCGTTATTTGGTTTATTTGGTTTGTCTCGTTTGTTTGGTTAAGCCAGACAGACCAGATAAACCAAATGAACAAAACAAACCAGTTTCAGCATCCTGCGGAGTGCTCTCCTGTTGTGCCACACATTCGGACCATCCAAGTTCTAGCGTGCCATCATCGGCTTTCCTCAGCCTATTAGCCCGCATTATTCATGACAGTTCGTCGCGAAATCGCGGAGTCGCGTCGTGAGACCGGTGCGCGGAGCCCGGAGGATCTGAGGCGTACTCGTGTAGTACGTCGAAGGTCAGAGGGGCGAGCCCACCGGCCGAAGGCTTGTCGCAGCAGCGGATCGGCGCTTGCAGCAGATGCTTCAGTAGAGTCGAGATGTGGCGCGGTGTGTAGGCGGAGCTTCCCCGGTGACCGGCCCTTTCAGTTGCCGGTGCCTCAACAGCGCCGCTAGACCCGTTTCCACATCCCGCTCGTCGAACCGGACGTGCGGGTTTCCCGCATCCGGCTCTCGGACAAGGGTTCATGTGTTCGCCCACGGGAGGTTATGGGTGAGGGGTGCCAGGCGGACCAGCCCGAGCCTCCGATACAGGTACTCATCGGAGAACTGCGTAACTCCCCGTCCCCGCACCTTGTGGTTACGACACAACCACTGGCGGAGCCGATATCGAGCGTGGGCATCCACCGCTCGGTAGGCCTTGCTCACCGGTCCCAGACAGCAGTAGTTCGCCCAGCCGCGCAGCAGGCGGTTGAGGCGCACGACCCGGTCTGAGGCGTCGAACATCAGCCATCGGGACGACGTGATCTCATGGATCGTTACGCATAGGCGGGTAATCCGCTTCTTCGCAGGCCGGGTTCCGATG
>CAMDRK010000319.1 GCA_945906715.1 Nitrospira lenta | reverse complement strand
GTTGCAAAATGACGGCTGTCGGCGGAAAACACCGGGAAGGCTTGCGTGCAAAGAATGATCGCTGAGAGGAGGAGAGCGAGGTAGGATGTTTTCCGAGCGCTCGTGTATCCCACCCTGCTCCTCAGTGCGTTTAACTCTTCCAGCGAAGCGTGACTCGTTCTTTGAGCGGATGGTCGAGAGGCTGTCCGGTTTGCAGCGACGCAAGATGTGCGGCTTTCAACTTGTAGTACCATTTCGCGGGGGTATCGGCATCGTCGATGAGCATCAAGGCCGGTTTGTATCGTAATCCCACCGCCTGGCGTTCCATCGCTTCTCGGTCCTGCGTCATGAAAATATTCGCAAAATAGCGAAAGATAGTTTTGGAAAATGGAACCCAGCTGAGGCAGTTCCAGGCTGCGGCAAAGTCGATGCGGCATTGCTGGTCGCTGATGGGTGTAACGGTGGCGCGGCTCGACACGAAGAGTGATCCGGACTGGACGAATTCAAATCGCTGGTTGGGCAGCACGAAGTCGATGGTGGTTGTCAGCGGCCCGCCGTAAAACAGGTTCAGGAGTTTATAGGGTCCGCTATTCGTTGAGGGAGCGTGTGGCACCATGCGGAAACCACTGGGAAGCGGTTCGAACGTTTTGGCCTTTAGGTGCATGCTTGCCTTGGTACGCCACCAGGAGCTTTGGTGCACAAAAGGGCCGTGAGCCGGGTCCATCAAGCCGACAATGCCGTCGTCGATCGTGCAATCCAACAGCGTTGAGATGTGAATCATGCGATATGAAGACGAGGGGAGCGGCAGGGGCGGCACGTCCGGGATGGTCTGGTTTGGTCGTTGAGGGTCTGGAACGAACACCCACACGTAGCCGTCCCGTTCACGGCAGGCGTAGGTGGTGATGCCTATTTTGTCGACCTGAATGGAAGAATTTTCGACCAGCGCAGGAATCCCCCGGCAACGGCCAGCCTGATCGAATTGCCAGCCATGGTAGGCACATTCCACACAGTCGCCTTCCATTTTTCCGAAGGACAACGGCATCCCACGATGGGGACAAATGTCGCGCATGGCTGCGACGGCTCCCTGTGATGTTTTGCAAACGAGGATCGGGAGGCCCAACAGGATGGTCCCTTTCAGGCTATTGGGAGGGAGTTCACTGCTCAGGCAGGCGGGATACCAAAAGCCAAACAGTGGTGCGGTCTTAGATGGCTTGATCTCGGTAATGAGGTCGCTATTCATGGAAAGAGGGAGGACGTACGTGAGAGGACCAGTCTGGACTGCGGCAGCAGCTTGATCGTGAATATAGCGAGTGGGTCATGGAACGTCAAGCCAACCGGCACCCCAATACTCTTTCTCTCTCTCTGCAGGGGGCGGTCGTATTCTCTTGTGCCACAATCTTTTGCTTCTCTTAGCGGGGTGGCCTGCCTGGTCTCCCATTGCGCGCGTCCAACGAGGGCCTTCTGAGGCCGCGCGTTGCGCGAGCACAGGAGACCAGCAGGCCATCCCGCTTTCTCCCCTTCCTTGACAAGAAAAAGAAGCGGAGACTATAGTCAAATTCCCATTGAAATCGCCAAATTCATATGGGTCTGACAGGAAAGAGGGTGTCATGACAATCGCGCAGATGGACCCGGCAGTGACGCTGGCTAACTTACAGACTGCTAAGACGGATAAGGTGACGATCGTGCTGCTGAGCGGCGACATGGATCGCGCAATGGCCGCGTTTATCATTGCCACCGGGGCTGCCGCCATGGGGATGCAGGTCACCGTCTTTTTCACCTTCTGGGGCCTCAATGCTATACGCAAGAAAGGCGCGGCTAGCTCTGCGAAGGACTGGCTTCGTCAGATGTTCGGCCTGCTGAATAAGGGGGGCGCAGACAACCTGCCTCTCTCGCGGTTTCATATGTGGGGGTTGGGCACGAAGATGATGCAAAAGGTCATGAAGCAGAACAGGATGCCGGGCGTCCCGGAACTCATGGAAACAGCACTGGATCTCGGGGTGCACTTTATTGCCTGCACAACCACCATGGGGCTGATGGGGATTACGAAGGATACGCTGATCGAGGGGATCGATCAGTTCGCGGGGGTGACCACCTATCTTGCAGAAGCCAAGCAAGGTAGCGTGAATCTCTTTATCTAGACGCGAGTGCTACGTGCTGAGTACTGAGTGCGGCCGAACGAATTCACTTGTCTCAGCACTCAGATCTCAGCACTGAAAGAAGGAACTCTCTGATGTATGCCGATGTGAAGCTCGATACGCTTGGGTACTTTTGTCCGATGCCGATTATTATGACCATGAAGAAGGTCAAGGTCATGACGTTGGGCCAGATTCTTGAAGTCGTCTCGGACGACGAAGGGATCAAAAAGGATATGCCTGCCTGGTGCGACACGACCGGCCATCAGATGGTCGGTCTTGAGGAAGAGCAGACGAAATCGGGAACGATCTATAAAGCGTTTGTGAGAAAGACAAAGTAACCGCACAGACAGAGAGTGAGAGAAGCCGGAGGGATGACCATCAGACCTCCGGCTTCGTTGTTTCAATTATTGGAGCAGGACGTGAATCGAATCGTCGAGTGTGTGCCGAATTTCAGTGAGGGACGAAACCAGACGACGGTGCGTGCGCTGGTGCAAGCCGTGGAGTCCGTGCCGGGGGTCTGGCTGTTGGACCACACGATGGATCGGGATCATCACCGCGCCGTCTTGAGCTTTGCTGGCGAACTGGATGCTGTCGCTGAAGCGGCCTTTCGCGCCATTCGCGTGGCGACCGATCTCATCGATCTTCGGAAGCACAAGGGTGTCCATCCGCGGGTGGGAGCCACGGATGTCGTGCCCTTCGTACCGGTGCGCGGCGCAACGATGCAGGACTGTATTCATCTGGCGAAGCGCTTGGGACAACGGGTAGCGACAGAGCTGGAGATTCCGGTATTCCTCTACGAACAGGCGGCCCTGCACCGTGATCACGCCCTGCTCGAATCGGTTCGCCGGGGAGGGCTTCAGGGTCTTGCCTTCCGCATGGCCTCCGATCCGGACTGGACACCGGACTTTGGTCCCCCCAATCTCCATAAGACGGCCGGCGCCATGGTGATCGGCGCGCGACCTCCCTTGATTGCCTTTAATGTGAATCTCCGCTCGACGGATCTGGCATTGGCCCGATCCATTGCGAAAGACATTCGTCAATCGAATGGAGGGTTGCCCCACCTCAAAGCGATTGGCGTGGAGCTGGCCAGTCGAAAACTGGTTCAGGTCGCGATGAATCTGACCGATTACATCATCACACCGATCCATGTCGCATTTGAAGCAGTCCAAACACGCGCAGCTGAGCGAGGCGTAGCGGTAGTGGGGAGCGAAGTGATCGGGCTTGTGCCACAAGCGGCGCTGGTTCAGACCGCTACGCATAGCCTGGCGCTCGAACAGTTTAATGCAACGCAGGTATTGGAGACGAGGTTGGAGGCCCGGCTGTTCGGTGAGTCGGCGCGGCATGGTTCGTCTCGCGAAGAGGCGTCAGTTGATTCGCAGGCACAATCGCTCTCAGGCTTTTTGACCGCGGTGGCAGCAGCGACCCC
>CAMDRK010000318.1 GCA_945906715.1 Nitrospira lenta | reverse complement strand
CCGCACGTGGTCATGGATGATGCGACCGCGGGCCTGATCTCGACAGAAGAGGCCCGCGAGGTGATTGAGGTGATCAATGAGCAGCTCGGGTCTGAGATGATTCAGTTCTACCAAGGCTTAGGCCACCGACATCTCATGGTATGGGTCGGTGGGAAGTCGCGAGCGGTTTGTACAGATCCACAATTATTGGTTGGTCGGCCGATCGCCGATGTATTGCCGGCGGGGGATGGGGCTGACTTTCTCTGGAAACTCATGGACGCGTCGTTTCAGATTCTGCGGGACCATCCCCTCAATGAGGAGCGGTTAGGAGCTGGGAAGAAGCCGGCCAATTGTCTCTGGCTCTGGGGCCAAGGCAAGGCCCTTCTTTGGCCAAGCCTTTCTGAGCGATTGAAAATGTCCGGTGTGGTGGTTTCACCGAATGATGTCCATCGCGGACTCGGCATCATGGCCGGGCTCGAAGCCGTGGACGGCGCGAGATTGGCCGGTGCGGATCTTCGCACGCAAGCGGCGGTCGCGCTGGAAGAGTTGAAGAAAAAGGATGTTGCCTACATCCATGTGAAGTTACCGGACGAGGTGGTCTACGGGGAGGATGTCGCGGCCAAGGTGAAGGGGATCGAAGCGGTCGATCGCGAGCTAGTGGGGCCGCTGCTCGAAGGACTGGCCAAATTGGGCGCCCATCGCATTGTGGCCGTCTGTGACTCGGGTAACGTGCATCATGGTCAGGCGGCAGAAGGTCCGGGGTTCTTTGCCTATCGTGATAGTACGGCAGCCTCCTCTGCCGAGGCCGCACGGAGATTTATCGAAGCCGATGCTCGAGCCTCGGTCGTGCCTCCTCGCGATGCGACGAAGTTCGTCGTACGGCTGTTCGCAAAAGGAACCTGACGGTCGTGGCGCTGATTGTCCAGAAATATGGGGGGACATCGGTGGGCACGGTCGAACGGATTCACCGTGTGGCGGACCGCGTCGAGAAGGCTCACCAAGACGGCCATCGCATTGTGGTCGTCCTGTCCGCGATGAGCGGAGAAACGGATCGCTTGCTTCGGTTGGCCCACGAAGTCGTGCCGCTGCCGGACGATCGCGAACTCGATATGTTGTTGTCGACCGGAGAGCGGGTGACCATCGCCTTGCTGGCGATGGCCTTGCGGGCGCGGGGAGTCGATGCGCAATCCTTTACAGGACGCCAAGTCGGGATCATGACCGACAGTGCCCATACGAAAGCGCGTATCACGCGGGTGAGCGTCGATCGAATCCGCGAGGCTCTGCTCAACGGAGTCATTCCGGTGGTTGCCGGTTTTCAAGGGATCAACGAGCAATCGGATGTCACGACGTTGGGGCGCGGAGGCTCCGATCTCACAGCCGTCGCATTGGCGGCGGCGCTCAAGGCCGATCGGTGCATCATCTTTACCGACGTCGACGGCGTCTACACGTCGGACCCCAACATTGTGCCGGCGGCTCGGCGCATCGAAAAAATTTCCTATGAGGAAATGCTGGAAATGGCCAGTTTGGGCGCCAAAGTTCTGCAGAGCCGCTCCGTCGAATTTGCCGCAAAGTTCAACGTGCCGGTGGAGGTGAACTCCAGCTTCAAAGAAGGAAAGGGGACGCTCGTGACACGTGAAGATGAGGATATGGAAGCAGTTGCGGTATCCGGAGTCACCGGCGATCGAAACCAAGCCAAGATCACGATTGTGGGTGTGCCGGACAAACCGGGCATTGCATCCAAACTCTTTGGGCCGGTGGCCAAGGCCAACATCAATGTCGACATGATCATCCAGAACATGAGTCAGTCTGGCCTGACGGACATTTCCTTCACGATTCCACGGGCAGACATCAAGAAAGCCCTGCCGCTGATTCAGGACGTGGCGAAAGGCGTCGAGGCCAAATCGGTTGCCGTCACCGAGGCGATTGCGAAGGTCTCGCTGGTCGGCGTCGGGATGCGCTCCCATTCAGGAGTCGCCGCCAAGATGTTCGAGGTCTTATCGCAGGAAGGCGTGAATATTCTCATGATCAGCACGTCGGAGATCAAGATCTCCTGTGTCATCGATGAAAAGTATGTTGAACTCGCGATGCGCTCGCTCCATAACGCATTTGGATTGGATCAGTCGCCGGCAGGGGACCGGAGTGTGAAATAGCGGATTTCGGCGAGGTGAGTCTCGACAGGGTTGTCCCGCTCCTGATATCGTTTCCTCTATGGCTCGAAAATCTACACCACCACGATCCTCGCAAGGCAAGCCGGTTCATGCTGCGTCGTCCGGCGCTCCTCCGTCTGCCGCCCTCCAGGCAACGCTGGAGATTTATGACACGACCTTACGGGATGGAGCCCAGGCTGAAGATGTCAGCTTCTCGGCTGAAGACAAGGTTCGGGTCGCCCAGCAGTTGGATGGGCTGGGTGTACAGTTCATTGAAGGCGGATGGCCCGGGGCGAACCCGAAAGACATCGAGTTCTTTCGGATGATCAAAACCGTTCCGTTGCAGACAGCAACGGTGGTGGCATTCGGGGCGACGAGAAAATCCAGCAACGCGGTACAGAAGGATCCGAACATCCGGGCGTTGCTTGAGGCAGAGACCACGATCATCACGCTTTTCGGGAAAACCTGGTCGTTGCACGTCACCGATGCGCTCGGCATTTCCCTGGAGAAGAATCTCGAACTCATCAGCGATTCCGTGGCCCATCTTCGTTCGAAAGGCCGGAGGGTGTTCTACGATGCGGAGCATTTCTTCGACGGATACAAGACCAATCCGGACTACGCGCTGGAGACCATCCGTCACGCCGTTGCGGCCGGAGCCGAACGGGTGATTCTCTGCGATACCAATGGCGGATCGATGCCCTGGGAAATCAAAGATATCTGCCGGGTCGTTCGGCGGGAATGTGCGGTGCCGCTGGGGATTCATGCCCACAACGATTGCGAAATGGCCGTCGCAAATTCGCTGGTGGCGATCGAAACCGGGGTCGTACAAGTGCAAGGGACGATTAACGGGATCGGCGAACGATGCGGCAATGCCAATCTCTGTTCGATTATTCCCAATCTTGAACTAAAGATGAAACGTCCGGCGTTGAAAGACCGGTTGAGCCACCTCAAACGGGTTTCGGGATTCGTGACCGAGATCGCGAACCTCATGCCCAATAAGCACCAACCCTATGTGGGAGATTCGGCGTTCGCCCACAAGGGTGGGGTTCATATCCATGCGGTGCTCAAGAATCCCGCAACCTATGAACATGTGGCCCCGGAGTTGGTCGGCAACCGCCAGCGTGTGTTGGTGTCGGATGCGGCGGGTCGGAGCGGGTTGCGGGAGAAGATCGAGGCCTATGGAATCAAATTGGACAAGGGGCACGCCAAGTTGCAGGAACTGATCGATACCTTGAAGGAGCGTGAAAGCGAGGGCTACCAGTTTGAGGCGGCGGAAGACTCCTTTGAGTTGCTCATGCGGAAAGCGATGGGAACACACAGGCCATCGTTCCAACTCTTGGGCTTTCGAGTCATTGTCGAAAAAAAACAAGATCATGGAACCTCCTCCTCGGAGGCCACCGTGATGGTCAAGGTCG
>CAMDRK010000317.1 GCA_945906715.1 Nitrospira lenta | reverse complement strand
CTTCCCCCGCAACCAAGTTATTTAACTTGGCCCCAACCGCCAGCTTTAACACCCCTTCTAAGCGCCCTGTGAGCACGGCTTCCAGGTAGCCGTCTGCCATCGGAACGAGCCGGATTTCGCCGACTAGCTCGCGGATCTGCTCCCTGGCTTGGGCGACGTGCTGCTTCGAGAGGCAGGCGAGATCGTTCACCACGGCCCGATAGCGTTCCGCTGCTCGTGGCAGCAACGTGGTCACCTTGTCCGCCTTCGCCGCGCTCGTCTTGATCGCGTCGTGGAGTCTCGCGCGCTCGGCTTCAGCCCGCTCTAGTTCCGCCTTCGTGCTGGCCGTGAGAATGCCCGCCTTGATCGCCTTCATGATGTTGGCCAGCTCGCTCTCGATCTTGGTAAGTTGTCGCTGCAAACGGTCCAGCTCGGGCTCACGCTCACGGTTGCGTTCGGCTAACAATCGGGTCGTTTTCTGGATGATCCGCTCCACAGCTTCCGGCGTGAGGAGTTCATCCCGCAAGGCTGCGAGACAGCGCTCTTCGACCAACTTGCGTGAGACGCGCAGATCGTTCTTACAGACCGACGCTCCCCGGTTGAGATGCCCGCCGCAGGCGTAGCGGTAGTAGTCCGACACCACGAAGTTGCTGTCGCACTCATCGCATTTCAGCACGCCGGACAAGAGATATTTCGGTCCGCGCCCGACTCGGACGCGCCCGTTGGTCAGTTGGCCAAGCGCTTGTGCCTTCTGGCGTTGCCGCACTTGGTCCCATAACGTCTGGGGGATGATCCGCAAGTCCGGCTGCTCCGTGACGATCCACTCGGATTCCGGGCGAAGCCTCGGGACGCGGCGCTTGGTCTCCGGGTTCAACACCCACTCCCGCCGGTTCCAGATGGCGCGTCCGATGTAGATGGGGTTGCTCAACATACCGGTCGCGTGCTGGAGGTCGCCGTGCAGGACGCTGCTCGACCAGGTGCCATACTGGCGCGAGGGCTTCCGTCGCCGGTAGGCCGCACCAGGCGCGGGGACGTGTCGTTGATTCAATTCGTCTGCGATGTCACGAGGGGACCGGCCTTCGGCATACCACTGAAAGACGTGCCGCACCCATTGGGCTTGCTCTTCGTCGATCTCCCGCCGGACTGCCAGAATCTTGGGCCGTCCGTACTCGTCTCGCTCGGTCGGGTGCTCGACGGGCACGTGCTTGTATCCGTAGACGCGCCCCCCGCAATTGTTCCCTTTCAGTGCTTGCCCGGCTAACCCCCGATGTGTTTTCTCGCGCAGGTCGTCAAGAAAGATGTCATTCATCAAGCCTTTGAATCCTGACAGGGCTTTGGAGCCCTTCGCGGCGCTGTCGATCCCATCAGAGATACCGATGAGCCGAACCCCCAGAAACACGAACAGCCGCCGCGCTTCTTCCGTCTTCATGCTATCGCGAGACAGGCGAGAGAGATCGTCTACCAGCAGTACGTCGAATCCCTTGGCCCTCGCCGACTTGAGCATCGCCGCATAACCGTCGCGCCCCGTCTCGTCCTTCGTGCCGGAAATCCCTTTATCGGCGTACCGCTCGACGATCTGCCAGCCTTCCCGCTCGGCGAACCGTTCGCAGTTGCGGTACTGGTCCTCGATGGACGCTTCCCGCTGGCCTTCGGACGAATATCGTGCGTAGAGGGCCACTCGTGTCATGGTATTGCTCCTCTCATTCTCCGATGACTCTAATGCAACGCTCCCCAAAAAAGAGGAATTGCCAGTCGTGCAGTTCGACTCGGCGAATCCTTGTAATCTTTTTTCCCTCTATGGAGGCCGAGTAGTCGCCTACCTTTGTGACTTCGCCTGCCAAAGCATTTTCTACGCTGATCGTGCCATACGCTAGACTGAAGATGATTGGCGCACAGTCTTGGGCCTCGACCACCGCTTTCACCGATATATCTTCAGGCGGAAGCCTCGTGGTGATATTGATGCACCCCGCGATTGTGAGCGACAGGGCAATCAGCGTCGATGCCAAAAAGCCTTTGGAGATCCGTTCTGTCATTTTCGCTTATCCGTCGCGTAATTATTCCACCAACTCCGCCACCGTCACCTTCAGCGCCTTCGCCAACCGCTTGAGGGTGGAGAGGGTTGGATTGTCTTCTGCTCCCGATTCTAACTGAGCGATGTACGCCTGTTTCATTCCCATCTTCTTGGCCAGCTCCACCTGGGTCAGGCCACTTGCTGTGCGAAGCGCCTTCAATATCATCGCGAACGTCCTAGGCCGCATTATAATATATACCTTATATGTATGTAAAGCCTGCCGCGTCAGGGATCGTCACCACCTCGTGACATGGGCCCATCTTGTTATTCGGTGACTCGCTTTTCGATTCCTGCGGGCGGGGCATTAATCAGTTCCCTTCGGCAGACTGTCTCAACCGAATGGCTTTTCTCTCCCAGCTTCGTGCTCACCACGCACCAGGTCTTCGTCCATTGCCGTTTATCCTTGTCATACTCGTATGTGAGGGATTGTATGGGGCCAGGTTCTGGTATGGAAATACATCCGCCCACCCCAAAGGCAGCAAAAACAACAAAGAGCGTTACAACGGTTCGTCTCATTAAGAACCTCCTCGTTTCAGATATGCTGCTAACCGCCTCACCACAGAGGAGCATGACTAGCACCGACCTCCAACACGCGTCAATTTCAAAATTTTTCATTGTTGTTGATCCGTTCCTCCGATACGCACCAGCGTCGTTACAGAATCTTCCTCCCCAAAGTCCATGGCTTCCGGCTTCCTCGCGGCTCTTCCTTTGCCCAACCGTAGACCTCGATGACTCAGCTATCGACCGTGCGCCGAAATACGTGTATTTCCCGCGACACCCCTCCTTTGGGGTATATACCAATCGGTATCAGGCGCATAGCCTTCCCCTCAGCTTGCCATCGTAACTTCAAATAGTTTGCGACGCCCCAGTTCCGAAGAAAGGACTCCATCATGAATCGACATCCTCGTGCTTTCCGGACTATTGCTAGTGGGCTTGTTCTCATCGTGGCCTCTCTGTTTGGGGTTGAGCTTGGGGCAGCGGGACAGGTAAAGGTCGAAACTGATCCAGCTCGCTTTGACAAAAAAACAGGTGCCGTGGGCATCATTATCCCCGATTCCCAAACCGCCTTCCCAGGTACAAATTGCGGTTTCCCTGAACGTGGACCATTGGGGCGTGGACCAAGCGTTACGATTCCTTTTGGCGCCAACAGGGTCATCATCACTCAGGCTGTCCCTGATAGTTCCTCACTTTGCATCTTCGACGGGGGATCAATGATCATCGGGACGATCAATACCCTTCCGAATTTTATGATTGCGAACACCATCGTCGGCAACGGGGAGGACGATTTTCTTCTTGTCTTTGATCGCGAAGTGTTCGCGGTCGGGTTCACGCTCCTCACCAACAAGGCGGCGCATGAAATCGTTACCTTCATGGGCCTGGGCGGGAACGTCATCGATACGATCAACATTGACCGGTTCACCCCTCGCAACGACCGCGTGTTCGTGGGTTTCATGTCCAGGATTCCCATTAAATCGATCCTCATCGATACCGCCGAGGG
>CAMDRK010000316.1 GCA_945906715.1 Nitrospira lenta | reverse complement strand
GATTTCGGGTCGCAATATACCCAGCTGATTGCACGCCGTATCCGCGAAGCCCACGTCTACTCGCAAATTTTGCCCTGCACCGTTCCCCTGGCGACGATTCTCGCGTATCGTCCGCAAGGCATTGTACTGTCTGGCGGCCCCTCCAGTGTGTATGAGAAGAAGGCGCCGAGCGTTCCCAAGGAACTCTTCGATCTCGGTATTCCCATTCTCGGCATTTGCTACGGAATGCAGCTGGTGACCCATCTGTCGGGCGGTGAAGTGACGAAATCCAAGCACCGGGAGTATGGCCGGGCGGATCTGACGATCGACGACAAGAGCAATCTCTTCAAGGGTATCGGCGAAGGCGGATCGACCGTCGTCTGGATGTCGCACGGAGACCGTATCGAACGGATGCCTGCGGGCTTCCGATCGATCGCGCATACAGCGAATTCACCGATCGCTGCGATGAAGCGGGATGATCACAAACGTCGAATCTATTGTCTTCAGTTTCATCCGGAAGTCGTGCATACCCCGGAGGGGACCCAGATCCTCAGGAATTTCGTCTATGACATTTGTGGTTGCAAGCCGACCTGGACGATGCAGTCCTATGTGGAGACGGCGGTACAGCAGATTCGCGAGCAAGTCGGCAAGGAGCGAGTGATCTGCGCCTTGAGTGGTGGGGTGGACTCATCGGTGGCAGCGGCCCTCACCCATCGCGCCATTGGTGACCAGTTGACCTGTATCTTTGTCGACAATGGGTTGCTTCGGGCGGGAGAGAAAGAACAGGTCAAACAGACCTTCGCGCAACAGCTTCATCTGAACTTGCGCCTCCTCGATGCGTCCAATTCGTTCCTTGCCAAACTCAAAGGGGTGATCGATCCGGAGCGTAAGAGGAAAATTATCGGGAAGCAGTTTATTGAACAGTTCGAGGCCGAAGCGAAGAAGAAATCTGGCGGCGCGAAGTTTCTGGTTCAGGGCACGCTCTACCCGGATGTGATTGAGAGTGTGAGTTTCAAGGGCCCGTCGGCCACGATCAAGACGCATCACAATGTGGGCGGGTTGCCGGCTCGCATGAAGTTGAAATTGATCGAGCCCTTGCGCGAGCTATTTAAGGATGAAGTCCGTGTGCTGGGTAAGGAGTTAGGCCTGCCGGATGAGATTGTCTGGCGGCAGCCCTTCCCAGGGCCTGGCCTTGCCATTCGGGTGCTGGGAGCGGTGACCAAGGAGCGACTGGTCATCCTGCGAGCGGCCGAGTCCATTCTCGATCAGGAGATTCGCGCCGCAGGTTTGTATCGGGAGATTTGGCAGTCGCTTGCCGTGCTGTTGCCGATCAGGACCGTGGGTGTCATGGGCGATCAGCGGACCTATGAACATGTGATTGCACTGCGTGCCGTTACGAGTTTGGATGGGATGACGGCCGATTGGGCCAAGATTCCAAATGATGTGTTGGGCAAGCTGTCGAACCGGATTATCAATGAAGTGAAGGGTGTCAATCGGGTAGTCTACGATATCAGTTCGAAACCACCGGCGACGATAGAATGGGAGTAAGACGTTAACCGTTATTCGTTAAACGTGGGATAAGAATCCTTGCGTTTAACGATTCACGATTCACGATTCACGAAATGGAAGTCAGACTACAGAAAGTTATTGCTGGAACGGGATTGGCTTCGCGGCGGAAGGCTGAGGAGTGGATTGCGGCTGGGCGCGTGACCGTGAACGGCAAGGTCGTGACGGAGCTTGGCACCAAGGTCGATCCGGATCGCGTCCATATCAAGGTGGACGGCAAGCATATCAGTTCCGCCCAGCCCTACGTGTATCTGTTGCTGAATAAGCCGAAGAACGTGATGTCGACATTGAACGATCCTGGAGGCAGGCCAACGGTGAAGGATTTTCTCCGTGGGATATCGGTACGGGTGTTTCCCGTCGGCCGATTAGACTTCGACAGCGAAGGGTTGATGCTCTTGACCAATCACGGCGACTTGGCTCAGACCCTGCTCCATCCCCGCTACCATGTGCCGAAGACCTATCTCATCAAGGTGAAGCAGGTGGTGACGGACGACCATATCCGGCAGTTAGAGCAGGGTATACAGTTGGAAGATGGAATGACGAGTCCGGCGATCGTCAAGAAGGTCAAAAAGGCCAAGCTGAACTCTTGGCTCGAGATTACAATTCGCGAAGGACGCCAGCATCAAGTAAAACGCATGATGGAGGCGGTGGGTCACCCGGTTTTGAAGCTGACCAGAATTAAGATGGGTCCGCTCTCGTTGGGCGATCTGGATCCCGGTGAGTTTAGATATCTGACCGACCGTGAAGCGAACGCGTTGCGCGAGCTGGCAGAGCTGAAGCTTGTCGCAGCAGAGGATAAGGAGCAGCAGGTTTCCAGGCCGAAGAAGCGGGTCAGTCGGGCTGGATGGGCTCGTTCCAAGAAAGTGAAGGTGGTATGAAGGCCAGGACTCATCGATGCGGGGAACTCACAAAAACAGCCGTTGGGCAGACCGTTGTCTTAAACGGCTGGGTCCAGAAGCGGCGCGACCATGGCATGGTCATGTTCATCGATCTGCGGGATCGCACAGGGATCACACAGGTGGTGTTTAACGCCGAACGGAATGCTGCGGTACATCAAGTCTCCCATGCCTTGCGGAGCGAGTGTGTGGTGTCGGTGACAGGCCAAGTGATGGCCCGTCCCGATGAGTCGAAGAATCCTAATCTCCCGACGGGCGAGATCGAAGTTTTCGTGGATGCCGTCGAAGTCCTGAACGAGTCGAAGACGCCGCCGTTCGTGATCGAAGACGATGCCGAAGTGACGGAGTCGATCAGGCTGAAGTATCGCTTTCTGGATCTTCGCCGCCCGAAGATGCAGCGGCTGTTAACGATCCGGCATAACATCATGCAGGCCGTCCGTGGATTTCTGAACGCGGAACGCTTCCTCGAAGTGGAAACGCCGATTTTGACCAAGAGCACGCCGGAAGGCGCGCGCGATTATTTGGTGCCGAGCCGAGTAAATCCTGGCCAATTCTACGCGTTGCCTCAGTCGCCGCAGCTCTTCAAGCAGGTGCTCATGGTCAGTGGGGTCGATCGCTACTATCAGATCGCGCGCTGCTTCCGCGACGAGGATCTGCGCAACGATCGGCAGCCGGAATTTACACAGATCGATATCGAAATGTCGTTCGCCGATCGGTTGGACGTCATGAGCTTGATGGAGCAGATGATCGTCACGGTATTTCGTGAGGCGGGTGGCGTTCAATTGCCGACTCCCTTTCCACGCATGACCTATGCCGAGGCTGTGGGCCGCTATGGATCAGACAAACCGGATCTGCGCTTCGACATGCCGCTGCACGATGTCACAGCCTTTGCGGCGGCCAGTGAGTTCAAGGTGTTCAAGGAAGCGGCGACCAAGGGCGGGATCGTAAAGGCGCTGATCGTCAAAGGTGGAGCGGCCACCCCGCGAAGCAGGATCGATGGGCTCGGTGAGATGGCCAAGACATTTGGCGCGAAGGGGCTCGCTTGGCTCAAGATCACACCAGAGGGGCAGCTTGAGTCTGTGATCGCCAAGTTCCTGGATGCCAAGGCTTTTGCGGT
>CAMDRK010000315.1 GCA_945906715.1 Nitrospira lenta | reverse complement strand
GTGGGGATCAGCCACGAGTGCGACTATCCGCCATCGATCAGAAGCGTGCCCATCATGGTTGAACCGATGATTCCCTCTGATGGACTGGCCAGCGATGACATCGACAGACAAGTGCGTCAGCTTGTCGCCTCTGGACAACGGCTCTACCGGCTAAAAGACCACCTCATGCGAGAAGCACGACCCGATCTGGTGCTATCTCAAGACCTCTGCCACGTCTGCGCCATTACGCCGGACCAACTGCATGACGCCCTTCGCTCCATGCCTCACCAACCAACCATCCTCACATTGAACCCCAGTACGGTCAATGACGTGATCGACGATGTCGTACGGATCGGCGATGCCGCTAGTCGGTCGTCGGAGGGCCATCGTCTCGCTACGCAATTACGTGACAGACTGGATGCCATCAGGACTCGTACCCAGGGTATCGCTCATTGCCCTCGCGTAATCTGTATCGAATGGCTCTCTCCATTGTTTGTCGCAGGCCATTGGGTGCCGGAAATGGTCCAGCTAGCCGGCGGCCAGGATGTCCTCGCTCAGCCTGGGAGCCCCTCGCGAGTTGTGACCTGGAACGAGGTCTTGGCCGCGGATCCGGACGTCCTCATCGTGATGCCCTGCGGATTTTCCGTTGAACGGACGCACGCAGAGCTGCTCCAACTGATGCAACAACCGGGTCAATGGCAGCTTTCGCCTACGTTAGCCGAACATACGTATCTCGTTGATGCCTCCTCCTATTTCAGCAGACCAGGCCCTCGCCTCATCGACGGCATCGAACTGTTGGCGGCTATCCTGCACCCGTCAGATGACCATCACATTCAGCAATCCATGGCCCGCCGCCTTGGACCGCTGCCGATTCACCGACGCCTATGACTTCACTTTCCATTGCTGACGCGCAAGCCTACTGCACGGCTCTCACCAAAAAGAGCGGGAGCAACTTCTATTACTCCTTCCTCTTTCTTCCGAGAAAGCAGCGCGCTGCGATGTACACGGTCTATGCCTTCTGTAAGGAAGTCGACAATGCGGTCGATGAACCCCCTGCAGGAAGTAACCCTCAGGAGGAATTGCAACGGTGGCGAATCGAGCTTGAAGCAGCCTATCGCGGCACGCCGACCTTCCCGGTGACTATCAGCCTGGCCTACCATGTCAAGCAACTGGCTATCCCGCAGGCCTATTTCGATGAGCTCATCAAAGGCGTCGAAATGGACCTCACCGCGTCACGATACGCTTCGTTTCAAGACCTCTCGGTCTACTGCTATCGTGTTGCGTCGGTCGTGGGACTCATCTGCCTCCATATCTTCGGCCCCACATCTGCCAGGGCACAGGACTATGCCGTCGCTCTTGGAATGGCGTTTCAACTGACGAACATTCTACGGGACATCGGAACAGACGCAGCTCAAGGCCGCATCTATCTGCCGGAAGAAGACCTCGAAAAATTCGGCTGCACCGATCAGACCATCCTCCAGCGACAGGAGAGTGAAGAACTCCATAAGTTGCTTCATTCTGAAACTGCAAGGGCCCATGAGTACTATGTAAAAGCACAGGCGGCATTCGATGCCCTACCGGCACAGGACCAACGAGCGCTGACTGTCTCTGAAATCATGCGCGCCGTCTATTTTCGCATTTTGCAAAGGATAGAGAAGCCTGGGCATCAGATATTCGGCCCTCGGGCCAGGCTCTCAACCAGTCGTCGGCTAGCCGTGGCCGCCGGTGTGTGGATCCGCTCCCGAATGTCGTGACATCTACCGCCACTCAGTCCGTCGTAATTCTTGGTGGAGGCCCCGCCGGCCTCACGACTGCCTATCGCCTCGCCCTTCTTGGGTATCGAGTCACGATCGTCGATCGAGGCGCGGACAACATCCCTGAGCCTTTCACCATCCTCGGCTGCCATCACGCGACACAAGCGTTGCTGCACTCGCTCCATTCCAATTCACAGCAGCCGGATCAAATAGCCATCCCACTAGAGTTTCGTCTCCCAGACGGTTCCCTCGTTCATTACCCGCGCAGTTCCTTCCCCGCGCCTCTTCACTCATGGGTAAATCTCCTGAGATTTGCAGGCATCCCCTGGAAAGAACGATGGCAACTGGCATCATGGGTGGAACAACTATGGGAAGGCGATACAGAACTGCCTGCCGACCTGGAACAACGCACCGCCGATGAATGGCTGACATCAATCGGCCAAAGCTCGCAGACCCGCGACCTTGTCTGGAACTCTCTCGCGCGATGGTTGACCGGCAATACCCTCGCCATGATGTCCGCCGATGCCTTCGTGCGCTCGATGAAACCCCTGTTCCTGAGCACTCGTCCTGACAGCCGTGTCTCGGTCGTGCAGGATTCGCTTCAGGCTTGTTTCATACAGCCAATCACCGAGACACTGACCCAGGCCGGCGCGACTATTGTGTGCAACAGAGCGGCGACCCAGCTTCGTTATGAACGAGAACGCATCTCGGGAGTCCTGCTGCGGGATGGTTCACTATTACAAGCTGATTGGTATGTGGCAGCCCTGCCCCCTCAACCGCTCACGGCCTTACTTCCAGAGCGATGGCTCACCCGCTACGCCTATTTTCAACAACTCACGGAATTGCGATCGGTCGAGAGTACAATCCTTCACGTGCAGGCCGAGCAACCCTGTGCCACACCTCGCCTCATCCTGCTGAGTGACTCCTCATTTCACTGGATGCTCACGACAGCGGCGTCGCCTGATCGCACCAGCTTTTTGCTCGTCACGACCGACAGTCAGATCGCACAGGCTCGACCGGACTCAAATCTTCATATACTCATCCAGGACCTACTCAAATCGCTAGGGCTTCTCATGCCGGAAAGCAGAATCGCATCGACCCACCCTCGGTCAGTTCCAAACGCCATCCTCTCACTCAAGCCCGGAACAAAATTACATCGGCCCATACAACGCAGTCCGATTGCCAACTTGCTGCTGGCTGGCAGTTGGACCGATACAGGCTGGCCTCCCAACCTCGAAAGCGCCATTGTCAGCGGCAACCGCTGTGCCGACGCAATCGCCTCCAATAGACCAGCTTGACGATGAGCCAACCCGATGGTAGATCTGTCGCTATGGAGAAACCGTTCGCGAGATATGTTGTTTTAGGAGCGGTTGCGCTGATGCTAAGCGGATGCGCGACTAGTCCCTACGAACGTGGAGGCAATCCTCAAGGACTCACTCAGCGAGATGTGGAACGGGACTATATGGAGTGTGAGTACAAGGCCCGGCTCTCAAACCCACAGCACTTCTACAACCAGGGTTCTCCCTTCCCGTTCAGCGGAGGCCCCCAAAACCCAAGCGATCACGCCCGTGCCCTACATGGACTCTCGACGATCAACGCCATGCGCGATACCTGTTTAGCTGCCCAGGGATATCAGTAGTGTCCGGTTTATTTAAGGCAGAAGTGCTGCCAAGCCAATATTGATGCGGGTTCTGGTGGATTCATGGGTGTCCACGATTTGAATTTTGAATTGCACCTTTGCGATGCTTTCGGGTTTAACCGACCTGGAGTGCCGCATGAACATTGGCAAGACACTGTTTGCACAAGTCCTGGAGTACGTGCCATGGAAGACATTC
>CAMDRK010000314.1 GCA_945906715.1 Nitrospira lenta | reverse complement strand
GAACAGAATCGGCTGGACCGTGAGACAGAACATTTTCATCGAAAGGTACGCAGGGGATTTCTGACGGTCGCAGCGGAAGAGCCTGGACGTATAACTATCGTGAATGCGAATCGGCCTGCGCAAGCAGTGCAGGACGAGCTCAGTAAGATCGTGGTAGGCTGGGTAGCGCGACCGCGCAGCCCTTCACGCCGCCGGAGCTAACATGCCATTTGACGACTGTATCGGCCATCAACAATCCATCGCTTTCTTACAATCCGCCGTCACCCATGAGCGATTGGCTCACGCCTATCTGTTTCACGGTGAGGAGGCAATCGGGAAACGATTGACGGCCATTCGCCTTGCCCAAGCTCTCAACTGCGAACGGCCCCCGGAAACGAACGGTCTCGACAGTTGCGGCGCCTGCCGGTCCTGCCAACAGATCGAGGCCCGCACACACCCGGACTTTTTCGTTATCGAGCCGGACCAGGAACAGGCCACTCAGCAAATAAAAATTGAGCAAGTCCGCGAGATCGAACACCAGATCATGTATCGTCCGCTCATCGGCGAGCGAAAAATCTGTCTGATCGACAACGCCGACCGCATGACGATCGGCGCGGCCAACGCGCTGTTGAAAACACTGGAGGAGCCGCCCGCGCATAGCCTCTTCCTCGTCATCTCAAGTCGTCCCGCAGCCCTTCCGGCGACCATCCGGTCACGCTGTCAGGCCCTTCGCTTTACGACACCGGCTCGCACACAGGTCGAAGCGGCACTCATCCTGAAGCGTGAAATCCCTCCATCAGATGCGCGGTTCCTCGCCATCATCAGCGAAGGCCGCCTCGGAGAGGCCCTCACTGCCGATGTGAAAGACACTCGTGCGCGCCAACAGGAACTCGTGGACTTAGTCCGCCCCCAATCCTTGCAATCGATCGGATCCATCCTCTCCTCTGCGGAAACGATTGCGAAGGCCGATCGCGCACAAGACATGCTCGCCTGGCTGGCTCGTTGGATTCGAGACCTCGTCTTGATTCAAGTCGAAGGAGACCGCGACCAGATACTCAACCTCGATGACCTCACGACGCTCGAAACGTATGCGCAACAGGCCAATACCGATGTGCTGTTGAACCTGCTCCGTGAGATTGAAATGACCGAGCAACGCGCCACGCGGCACCTCAATCTCCACATGGCGCTGGAAATGATTTTGCTCCGTCTGCGCGATGCACTCACGCTGGCGCCAGCCGGCACCCCTGTCTAGCATCCTCTCCACCAACCTGTCTTGTTCATTTGGTCTGTTCGGTCTGTCTGGTCTGTCTGGTTCAACCAAATAGACGAGACCGACCAGAGAGACCAGAAAGACCGGGCTTGTCGTAGACATGGAGGCTCCTAGCTTTCGCCGTTTATTACCTGATATCTTTTGTCACACCAGGAGCCTGTCCGGCATTGCCGTTCGTCACGAGGCGAAAGAGGGGCAGGCAGATGCGCGACCGCAGGCCCCGAAAAACCGGAGGCGTATTCGCTGGAATACGTTGAGGATTTTTTGGGGCCGAGAACAAAGCAGATGCCTGGACATCGTTCGCCGCAGTAGAAAGGTCAATGCCGGACAGGCTCCTAGATGAGTACCCCCGACAGCTTCTACATCACAACGCCAATCTACTACGTCAACGATGTGCCACACATCGGACATGCCTATACGACCGTGGCTGCCGATGTCCTTGCTCGTTACTGGCGCCTGCGTGGACGCGACGTCTTCTTTCTCACCGGGCTCGATGAACATGGGCAAAAAGTTCAGCAGGCTGCGGCCAAAGCCGGCATCGACCCGCAAGCCCATTGCGACAAGCTGGCGCCGCAGTTCCAGACCCTTTGGAAACGGCTCAACATTTCCAACGATGCGTTCATCAGAACGACGGATGCACCTCACAAATCTATCGTTCAACGATACCTTGAGGAACTTCATGCCAAACAACTGATTTACAAAGATGATTACACTGGATGGTACTGCACGTTCGATGAGCGATTTTGGACAGAGAAAGACGTCGTGGATAGCCTCTGTCCTGACTGCAAACGACCCGTCGAACGTATCAGCGAGCACAACTACTTTTTCAAGATGGGCCAATATCAGGATCGCCTGATCGACCACATCCGGGAACATCCGAACTTCATCCTCCCTGAGTCACGCCGCAATGAAGTTCTGGGATTCTTGACCACCCAGAAGCTCGGCGACCTCTCGATCTCCCGACCCAAATCAAGACTCTCCTGGGGCGTCGAATTACCATTCGATAAAGACTACGTCACCTACGTCTGGTTCGACGCGCTGGTGAATTATGTCTCCGCATTGGAATATCTCAGACCTACACCATCACGAGAGCAGTACTGGCCTGCCTCGGTCCATCTGGTGGGAAAAGACATCCTCACCACCCACGCCGTCTACTGGTCCACAATGCTGATGGCCCTCAACCTGCCTCTGCCGAACACGATCTTTGCACATGGCTGGTGGACGGTCGATGGAGAAAAGATGTCGAAGAGCCGCGGTAACGTCGTCGATCCCAACAAGATGGCCGACGAGTTCGGCGCCGATGCCTTCCGGTATTTCTTGTTTCGAGAAGTGCCTTTTGGGCAAGACGGGGACTTTTCACAATCCGCAATGGTCACCAACATCAACAGCGATTTAGCGAATGGAATCGGGAATCTCCTCAGCCGCACCCTCACCATGATCGAGCGGTTCGCCGGAGGAACGATTCCCGCGATTGGCACGCCGGCTCTTCCCGAGCTTGAAGCCCTGATCGCCGCAACAGCGACAGGCCTCCCTGAACGAATCGATCAGGGCTATCGCGCACTCGCCTTTCGGGAAAATCTCCAAGCCATATGGGAACTCATCGGCCTGTGCGACGAATACATCGACAAGGCTGCGCCCTGGCAACTCGCTAAGAGCCCTAAAAATCATCCACGTCTTAACACTGTTCTGAACACAGCATCGCGGGCGCTACGATTGCTCTCGGTCCTCATGTATCCCTACATGCCTCAGACCGCAGCACAACTCGCCCAGCAACTCGGCCTTTCGTTCGACTTTTCAAAGCCGGTGCCACACACAGCCTACAAATGGGAGACACCGCTCGCTGAGACAAAGATCTGCAAGGGCCCAAGTCTCTTCCCCCGTATCGAATCAAAACCACAAGGAGCCAAAACCGTGAGCGATACACCTATTCCTTCTCAGCCGGCTACCGTTGCACCGACGTCAACTGCTGTACCACCATCTCCGACGCCCAGCGCCTCTAGCCCCACGCCTCTAGCCCCTGCACCAGCGCAGATCACTATCGACGAGTTCATGAAGATTCAGCTCAAGACTGCGAAAGTCATCAGCGCAGAACGCGTCCCCAAGTCGGAGAAGTTGCTCAAGCTACAAGTCAGTCTTGGAGAGGGGGCGGAGCAACGGCAGATCGTCGCGGGCATCGGCAAGAAATACGAGCCAGAGGCCTTGATCGGAAAGACCATCGTCATCGTTGCCAACTTGAAACCGGCGAAGTTGATGGGCATCGAGTCACAAGGCATGGTCCTCGCCGCAGGTGACAGCGAGGTCCGCGGCCACGTCACCATCCTCGAAGAAG
>CAMDRK010000313.1 GCA_945906715.1 Nitrospira lenta | reverse complement strand
AACAAGTACACGAGATAGACCAGACAGACCCGCCTTCAGCCTGAACCCCTTCAGCCTATCAACCTGAGTAGCTACACCGGCACCACATCATTCACATCGATCTCCACCGCCGCGGCTTGCTGAATGAGGCGAACGCCCAGCACCAGGCGATGGTGTTTTTCTTTCCGCAAGAGAATCCCATGCACGCCTTGCAACGGACCTCGAACGACCTCCACTTGCATGCCTTCGTGCAGATACGGGTGCGAGTCGTAGGGCAGCACGCTGGTGATCAGGGTCTTGATCGCCGCAATCTCCTCGTCCGGAATCGCCTCCGGACAATGACGAGCCCCAACAATATCGACCACGCCGAATTATTCATGATGGTTCATCGCGAAGTGGCGTGAGACAAGCGCGACTCGCGTGACGTGCGAGCCTTGTCCCCACTTGTTGGACTTCCCCCGCCAGTCTCGCCCATCTCGCTCGAATCAGGCATCCACGGTTGCAGCAGAAGCGCTCATGAATATGCAGGTTAGAGGAGTTGGAAATCTTCTAGCTTGCCGGCTGCTTGATCGAAGGTGACGGTCTTATTGCATCCACCAAGCCGATTGGTCGTTCCCAGCAAGCAATCGGCGAAGTCTGCCTTCCCTTTCTGATACATACGAAAGGCAGTCCATGCTGACTGTGTATCCTCGATCTTCAGCTGACTGGTCCTCAACAGCTTTTCTAATACGCTCACAATCGTGTCTTTCGAATACCCATAGGCACTCTCTAGTACCCATACCAGCTCACACAGGACGATACGGTTGATAAACCCTGGGTCATCACGCGTACATTGCTTTGCGATCACGTGGGTGGCTTTGCGAGATTGGCCTGGATCGTCCTGCACCAAGTGCCTGACCAGGACATTCGTGTCGAGACCGATCATCGCCGGCCTCCTCGTTTGCGAATCGCTCGGTTCATGTCTTCGACACTGACCGGCCGAGCCGGGGCCTTGAGCATCCCCGCCGACTCTGACGCGTCAATGCTTGCCGGTAGCACCAGCACACGGCCATCCTCATCAATCACAAATTCCAGGCGGTCTCCCGGCTGGAGATTGAGTCGTTTCCGAACGTCCTTGGGGATGGTTGTTTGACCTTTGCTGGTCAGGGTTGATGTAGACATCCCACCTCCTTACTATATATTTGTTTCCTTACAGTACAGTAAGTCAGCGCACAAAACAAGCCGTGAACTGGCCCGACGTTTGATATCCAACGTTCTGCGACATGAAGAGCCTCCGTACCAAAACCCACTCCCCTCACACCGGCGCCACATCGTTCACATCGATCTCCACGGCTGCGGCTTGCTGGATGAAGCGCACACCAGTGAAAACCGGTGGTCTGGTCTGTCTGGTTTTTATTCATAACTACTCAGGTTGATAGGCTGAAGGGGTTCAGGCTAGGGGAGAAGGTCCACGTAGGGATGTCTGGCGCCATTTGACCAATCAGGCTCTTCCTTCTACAATGAATACTCATGGAGGATCACCATGCACAAGACCATTGAGGCTGTCTATGAGAAGGGTGCCATCAAGCCTTTGGAGCCGCTCGCGCTCTCGGAGTCACAAAAGATCACAGTCACGATTGAGACGACTGAAAGCCGAGTCGCCTCGACCAAGGCTCTGATCAAAGCCGACCCGGATGTGGTTCGACAGGTCGCCGAGAGTGACGACTACCTGTATGATGCTCACACGCCGCCATGCCGATAGACCTTCCTGACGGCTCGCACGTCTTCATTGACGCCAACATTTTCATCTACCATTTCTCCGGCCCCACTGAATTCACCAACCACTGCACCCACTTCCTGCAGCGCATTGAGGACGCCCAACTCTTCGGCTTCACTTCCACATTGGTTTTGGCTGAAACCCTTCATCGCTTGATGATTATCGAAGCCCTCAGCACGCTTCATCTCGAGCCCAAGACAGCTATCCGCCACCTCAAGGACCGCCCTTCTGACGTCAAGAAACTTGTCCAGCATCTCACGGCGCCTCAGACCATTCAGGCTATCGGTATCCAGATCCTTCCGCTCGAAGCTACGGACGTCCGTAACAGCAACGACATCAAAAAGGCATACGGTCTTCTCACCAACGATGCCCTCAATCTTGCCATCATGCGGCATCACCGCCTCACTTGCATCGCAACCAACGACGCGGATTTCGAACGCGTGACCGACCTCCTGGTTTGGAAACCGGTCTAACCGCATTTCTCGTCCCTGACATGTGACTCGTTTTTGCGTCACTCGCGTCTCGGCAGCGTCGTATTCCGTCCATCCACGGGCTTTGAGATCGAGGTTCTTTGCCAATGGGTTCAGAATCACAAGCACTTGGCACACAATGGGGTCTGGCATGAGTATTGACCTAACCCGCATTACTCATAAGCACTCCTGCGACAATCGCCGATTCGCTGCTGCGGCAAGCCTTCGTCCGACGGGCTCGCCCCTCGAACCCTCAACGTACTGCTGGGGACTGGCGCCCTTCTTCCTGGCGACTGTCCCCGTTCTGAGAGCGGGACAGGCACTGCCGCAGACGGCAGCTGACCAGGAACCGGGACAGGCACTGCCGCAGACGGCAGAGCCAGTCCCTTGGGCTCGTGGCGACTCAGCGATTTCCATGTCGGTCATAACATGCTGTCTTTAGATATTTTTCTGGCCTGTCGCAGCACGGCCAGGAATTCCGGTTCGAATTCTTTGGATGCCGGGGCAATGCCAAGGTTGCTTTTACACCGCTCAAGAAAGCGCTCGGATGCAAAAAATAGCATGGGCCCAAGTTCATGCAAAGTGTTGAAATGCTCCGCGATGCTTGCGTACTCGGTTTCGTAATCATGAGCCGCCAAGTTGCGGGCAGTGCGACATAATTGCCATGTGCCCACGGAATCAATAACCCCGATTTTTTCGTAAAATGTCAGTACTTTCAGAAAAGTCTCGGCTTGCTCCCCTTGCAAGATGAGGGCGTGTCTCATGGCCGCGCCCAAGGTGTCTTGCAGTTTTGCAAAGCGCTCGTTGATCGCCGATAAAGCTTCAAACAGGGACTGATCCTTCTTTTTTTGGATAAGCACATCCGGCATCAGCGGCCAGGCTATTTTCTTGTCAGATGCATCCAGAAAAAATACACAACGCTGTATGGCTTCCAGCAGGGAGGCAAGGTGCTGTTGCTCCGCGGCTAAAATGTCTTTCGTCATGTTGATTAGTCCTCCCTCAACACAATGGCTTTTGCCATGGCAATACGTTGAAACGCTGTTGGCTGGCCCCCCCGTTTTATCGCCACAACGTCAACGGGCAGCAACAGTAAGTCATCGAGAACCATTTTTATGCGCGCCCGCTCAAGGAGCGATGGTTGCCGATCGTTTTCCACCAGGATATCGACATCACCTCCCTTGGCCGCATCATCCAGGCGCGACCCAAAAAGTAAAACCCTCGCCTGCGCACCCAATTGCCGGCGCACCGTGGCAACGATAAGCCGGCTCTGGGATGGGGTTAAGCGCATAGTTGTCGCTCAGTTATTCGGTGCATCCATGGCGCAACAAACTGCTTGAGCCGATCCCGCGGGGTGTCGCAGACCTGGTAGCACGTGCTGAGGTGTT
>CAMDRK010000312.1 GCA_945906715.1 Nitrospira lenta | reverse complement strand
GCGATCCGACCCGCGCAGTCTTCATTTTCTTGGCTGCACTCACAATCGATACGGCAGGCCCTACAGTCTTGGGCTTCTTGTTCATGATCATCGCCACAGTGGACATGCTTCCCTCCCTTTCTATTGCTGATCCACGTAAAAGAAAATCGCCGGTTGCTACTCCTCACACAGTCAGAACTATTTTCCCGAAGAACTGGCGGCTCAGCATCTGTTCCTGAGCTGCGCGCGCCTCTTGTAATGGATAGGTCCGGTCGATCACCGAGATCAGCCGACCCTGTCCCATCAGCTCCGCCGCTTTCACCAATTCTGCGCGCGTGCCCATATAAGATCCCTTGATTGTGAGCTGGCGAGAATAAACATAGCGAAGATCCAATTTGACCTCTGCTCCTGTGGTTGCGCCACAGGTAATCAGACGCCCTCCTTTTCCCAATGAATGGAGACAGGTATCCCACACCTCTGGGCCAATATGCTCAATGACGACATCGACACCACGCCCTTCAGTCAGCAGCTTCACACGCTCCGCGACCTTTTCCTTCGTATGGTTGATGACCACATCGGCTCCCAGTGTCAGGGCTTTGGGAATCTTATCGTCAGACCCGACAGTTGTCAGCACGCGAGCCCCAGCGAGCTTCGCCATCTGAACCGCCATCATCCCAACTCCGCTCCCCGCGCCCATGATCAATACGGTTTCGCCATATTGAAGTCCGGCCAGGGCAAACAGCATATGCGATGCGGTCACCGACACGAGCGGAAAGGCCGCCGCCTGGTCAAACGAGAGATTCTCTGGAATTGGTAGCACATTGCGAAACGGCACCTTCACATATTCCGCATAGCCTCCGTGCGTCATGGCACCAAGCAGTCCATAGGAGCGGCACAGATTGTCTCGCCCCGCCAGACATTGCTCACAGTTCCAGCAGCTGATCCCAGGCGACACAAACACACGCTGCCCGACCGTACCGCCTTCAACTCCATTACCGACTTGCTCGACAATCCCAGCCACGTCCGACCCCGACACATGAGGAAGTGGTATGGGATAAGCCGGATTGCCCTGTCGTATCCAAATGTCGAGGTGGTTCAGCGCACAGACCTTGACGCGAACCAGCACCTCCTCCGAACCGATCGTCGGCGTAGGCAGATCCTCATAAGATAATTTATCCGGTCCACCATGTTGACGGAAGAGTACGGCTTTCATAGATCTCCTCAGTTCTGAGTGCTGAGACGTGAGTGCTGAGTACAAGAGCCGTTTATTCTGATTTTACGCTCAGAACTCAGCACTCAGCACTTCTTTAGAACGTGAGCGTCCCTTCCACCACCATCACGCACTGCCCCCCCACCTTGACCGTCTTGATGATATCGTCATCCGACTCGACCCGCACAAGAATTTTCGACGGACGCTCGATCTCATAGCCCTGTTCGACAATGATGTCTGTCGTCGGGGCCACGTCCACCACACCATTCTGCACCAGGTAGGCCCCCAATGCGCCACTCGCGCTGCCGGTCGCGGGATCTTCAAGAATTCCGATTGAAGGAGCGAACATGCGCGCATGCACCGTCGCGGACGGCTCCACCGTCACCGTCGTGAAAACCATGATGCCGTTCGCGCCAAAACGACTGCAAAGATCCATGATGGCAGACGCGTTCGGCTGGATCGAGCGAACAGCCGTCAACGTGCGCACAGGCACGATCAATACTGGTAGACCGGTGGACACGACCTCGACCGGCCACTTCATGTCGGTGATCGCATGCTTGGGCAACCCCAACGCGCTGGCGATCTTATACACATCCTCCATCTCATCCACGGGCCCTAGAAACTCCGGCTTAGGCTGCGTCATCACCACATGGGTAAGCACCCCCTCTTGTGCATGGAGTTCGACGGGAAAGAGGCCGATGTTGCATTCCTGCATGACGCGGGTAATCCCCTCGGTAACGGCAATCAACCCAAGTTGGGCCAACACATAGAACGTCCCCAACACCGGATGCCCGGCAAACGGAATCTCCTGTGTCGGGGTAAAGATCCGGAGGCGAACAACCGCCGCCTGGTCCGTCGGAGGCAGCACGAACACGGTCTCGGAAAGGTTCATCTCCCGGGCAATCTGCTGCAGCTGATGGTCGGCGAGGCCGTGCGCGTCGGGAAATACAGCGACCGGGTTGCCGCCGAATGGGTCATCGGTGAACACGTCAGCTTGATAAAACTTCAGCAATCGCTGCTCAGGCATGGCCTCATCCTATGTGCGGCGGCACAGCATTCCGGCATCTTGAATGTGAGAGTCGGCTGAAGAATCGGAAGAACCGTGGCAGGGTTTGACAGGCGTCCATCTGCTTTGCCAGACTTGCCCCATGACCGATGTGAACCAAGAAGACGTCATCCATGCGCTGGAGATACTGGGACTGACCCTCCCCGTCACTCCTGAAACCCTCGCCCAAACTAGACAAGCACTGCTCCACACCTGGAACCCCGCCCGCTATTCGAATCTGACTAACAACCCCAAACAATATATGCAGGCCTACAAGAAGGCAGAAGAGATGACCTCACTCATCGAAGCCGCCTATGCTCTGCTCTCCGCTGTCCTCGTTCCGGACGAGACGGAAGGCTGAGGTCGAGGTTGAGGTTGAGCGAAGAACGAATCCGACCTTGGCCTTAACCTCAGCCTCAACCTTCTTTATCCGACATCGTGGCTCGTGACCCTCGCCATGCCTTCTTGCCCCTCCGACTGCGCCACAGGCCAGGTGATCAATCCGGACACGCCAGCCGGCGATCCGACCACTTGGGTCTGCTGCGCGTAGATCTGAGGCAACTGGTTCGTCCCGAATTTCGAGATATAGAGGAAGACATGTTCGCGCGAGTTCACCCGCACGGCCCAGGGATGAAAATCGTTCTTGTAGAATTCTTCGCACATCTGCATCGCGTCCATGCATGAGAGGGTGCTCGGATCGTTCAACGTGTAGTAATAGTCCAGGGGGAGATCGTACTCCTCTTGTTTGTGGATCGTAATGCCGAACTTCTCCGGATTGCGCACCATCGGCGTATGGCGATAGGCCACGAAGTAGAACAGCTCCATCGAGTGAATCACCGGCTGGTTCTCAAGGACGAACTGGCGGGTTTCCAACGCTTCATCGAGCGTTTCACCGGGGAATCCATAGAAGGCCATCACATGGTTCCAAATCCCCGACTTCGCCGCCATATGGAGGTTGCGTTGGATCACGCTCTTCTTGGCATGTTTATCCATGAGGCTCAGCACCCGCTCATTCGCCGACTCCATCCCATAATAGAGGGTGCAACAGCCGGCCTTCGCCGCGAGATCCCAGGTCTCCTGGTCTTGAAGCGTTTCTTCAAACCGGATCAAGGTCGTCCACTTGATTCCCACGTTTTGATCGACCAGCAGCTGCGATACCTTCTTGAACAACGCCGGCGGATAGGATTCGTCGGAGAAGAGAAAATGGCGGCACTGATACTTGTCCCGCAGCGCCTTAATCTGTTCGACGACTTGTTGTACCGGTACGCCACGATACTGATCGAAATAGCCCTGGCCATGGTCGCAGAACGTGCAGCGGCCCCAATAGCAGCCGCGCGTCGCCAGGTAGGGAATGATCAGCTCCGGCACGAAGTA
>CAMDRK010000311.1 GCA_945906715.1 Nitrospira lenta | reverse complement strand
ACAGAACGCCGCCGTCACTTCCGTACCACTATACCCATCCATGAACGCCTTATCTTCGACGTCAATGACGGCAACCACCGCATGCTTCAGACCGCCATCCTTACCGACTTCGATGGTCTTCAAGAACCGCTTGTCCCCATCCATCAACGACTTGTTTGGATTCTGCGGGCAGAACTTGGGATTGGGGAACTTCGAGAACAAAAATTCCTTCTGCTCGGCCTTTCCAGCAAAGGTCACCTTGCCAGAAATCGTTCCACCTGCGAACGAGGTGAGAGGCGCCGCGAGAAACGCGACGGCTGCCACGCCAAATACGACTGATAATGCACTCTTCATGGGACTGCCTCCTTGTTATTAACGAATGACCCGATTCTAGCTCGCTGTTCCCTTCCTTTATCCACCGGCCCGACGAGAGAAAGGCGGGAACGGCTTCCTCTCTGGTGTGCCAATCGACGATCGCCTATGCCCATCTGGTCTGGGACCGCGTATGTATATAAAATCCTACCGTATCCTGTCAATTGAAACAAGAGGGGGAAATGTCTAACCTTTGTTCGTCCTGGTCAGCCCAAGCAGCTTTATCGACTGCTGCGCAGCGGCGCGAGCCTTGGTGGCGGGATTGAGAAGCTGTCCTGGGTCGGCATGGACGCCGATAGCGGACACACGGCTGCAATGCCGGACCACTTCTTTGAGGGATGCCGTCGCATCGGCCTGATGAGGATCTGACGGCGAGATCAACACGATGATTGCCTCGGCAATACGCGTCGCCTCTCCGCAATGATGGAGGATGGCCTTGCCGTCTCCCATGCCGCCATGCGCCACCATCTCTTCGACATTCTTCAGTAGATCCTTGCCCTGCTCTTGCAGACTAGCACTCGATGGCTCTGCTGCGCGTGCGGGGCTCTCATCTGAGACAATGGGAAACCACAGGACGGCTAGGCAGATTAGTGTGACAACCGGCATGCTTCTGGTCTTCTTCATCAACAATAGGCTCACCACTCCTCCTTCACCCTGGCTCACAACATCTTCACTCCGACAAGACTGACGGCGGTCTGAAGGGGGACAGGCACCGCGGCGTGACGCGGAGCCAGTCCCCCCGCGGCGTCTTGGCGTTTCAACACGAACCCTCTCGAATACTACGGATTATATCGGCCCTTTGGCGGCAGCGGGATAGAGGTCAGACCCTTGTAGAGACGGTGAAACTCTTCAGTCGTGAGGTTTTCGTTCTGTAATTGAGCCAGAGCGACCTGGTCGATAGGATATTCAACCGTGTCGTCATAGTTCGAGGAGGCGATTGTCACAAATCGTGGGGGGAAGAGTCGCTCCGGAAGCAGAATCCCCACACCGAGGTTATATTTCAGCGCCAACCTGATCGCTTCTCGCGCCTTGTCAGCCGGAACGTCACGGCCCAAACCGATGTTTTTCGGTGGTTGGCCCTGTCTGGCAAACTGAAAGTGGACGTTGGGCATCCCTGCTTGGATAAATTCTTCCTTCAATGAGGTGACTTGACTCTTATATTGGTTCGCCAGTACGACTTCGACTCGGCTGACCGGGGGTATCGATTCGACTTCAGCCGCGACCGCGTGAGCCCCCATCACACAAGCACAGACAGCAATCGCCACCGCATGAATATATCGTGAACAGACCATGGTTATTTCAACTCAAAACTTGAATCCCAATGATGTGGCGCCGTTCGCCGCCACAGTCACGTCTTGCACTTTCTCTCCCAGGGTAGGATGCCAGGCCTTGATCCGATAGGTGCCTGCCGGAAGATCCTTGATCTCAAAGGTCCCCTCCAACCCAGTGATCGCATAATAGGGATTCTCGACGGCAAGCCCATGCCCCTGCATGAAAGGATGCATGCCGCATTGCATGATGACATCGCGGCGCTTCCCTGTGAATCGGATGGTATCGCTTGTCCCCAACTTGGTTAGCGCCGGACGATGGAACATGATGAAGACGTGATCGCGATCCCTCTCATAGATCTGCAAGTCATGCGAGACCTCATCCTGATTCGTCACCGTTAGAAGATGATTCTCTCGCATGACCGAGACAAACGGAATGAACTGACAGATGTTCGCCTCCAATTTCGTTTCCTTCAACCCGAACGGTTTACCCTTCTCAATGCCTTCGATCGTCACGATCACATCTTTCAACCCCTGCTGTGCTCCAACGGCGACTTCCCGAAGCAGCCGGTACCCCGACCCATCGGATAATGCCCCGCAATAGACCCGGTCGGGATATCGGCGAAGCTCGAACGGCATCGGCGGTGGAGCCTCACCAGAAAACTGTACAGTCCCGGTTACCGTGCCGCCGTTCGACACCGTCGCTTCCTCGTAGGCCCAGGCTTCAATCGAGCCGCCCACAACTATGCTTAGAACGAGCGAGTGACAGATAGAAGCTACAATGCGCCACCGATGTCTAGTCATGCTCACCACCATTAGAAATAAAAGAGAGACAAAATAGATGGGGGGAGTATACCTACTCCCCCCATCGTCAGAACGATCTTAGCCGGCCTCGCACCAGTTCCGGCAGGATCTTCGTCTTTTCAACGAGCTGACGTTTTCGAAACGGTCCCTCTGTCATTCTCACTCTCCGCCCTCTTGGTCGGCGGAACCTGCGGCATCAACGGAAGAATCCGCTGATCCTCAACCGGCAGTACCTTGAAGAGGCCCCATTGCCCTGCGTTGGCAAACGCCGGACGCTGGTTTTTCCACATGTAGTCGCCAACGATCCTATTCGGACCTCCGGCGCCGCCCGTGAGATAGGCGTTGATTACTTCTGAACCGCCGAACTCCATGGTGCTGACCTGGTCGGCACCCTGCGAGTAAGGCTCATGCGGCCACTCGTGGCCATCGATCGTGAACAGCTGAACCTGCTCGCTGAACGCGCCGAGCACATGGATGGCCACCGGATCTCCGACATGCGCCTGCAACAACGGCGTCGCAGGTCCACCAGCCCCGGCTTTGACGCAGCTGAAGATCTCCGGTATATCGCAGCCCTTTTCCATCCGCCAGGCAGTTGGTTCCGACTGGTAATTCACAGCCGTGATGCCGGCCGCCTGTTGGATATAGGGCATGAAGCTGACGCCTATGATGTTATCTTCGTCCTGGAACTCAACGAGAAGGAACGATAGTTCTTCCGATTCTCGTTCCCCGGGATCGTCCGATCCACGAGCACATCGGCGCGCCAGCTGCTCTTCATCGTCACATCGGCGCCCGTCATTGGGTCGCGGTAGTGCGATCCCTTCGGACCGACAATGATCGAGCCGAACAGGCCATTGCGAGGATTCTCGACCACGTTCCCCCAATCTTGAATGAGGGCGGCCAGTTCGCCGTACTCCGGGTGAGCAAAATAGGTGTACGTTTTGCTCTGCCCTGGACCGATCGTTTGATCGCCCGGGTTGTTGCCGACATTGGCGCCGAACGAATCTTTCGGGTCGAACGCCATCATATCGACGTGGAATCCGGCCCGTTCTTTTGCCATCTCATTTTTCAGATTGATCTTCAAACAATCGCCGACGTTCACATGCAAGGTCAGTGGGCTCGGCCTGAGTTCACCGGCCTTCACCTTGCCACGATCGCCGTCGAGCACATACATCTTGCCCTGCTCGTTCCCGAATACCAT
>CAMDRK010000310.1 GCA_945906715.1 Nitrospira lenta | reverse complement strand
GATCATTGTGGCAAAGCATAGCCAGATCCTTTGACTTCTCATCCTAACGACTGGACTCACAGTTTTCTCGCCTCGATTGGAACCTTGAACTGCTTCGTGGTGCCATCATTCAAGCTATAGATCTCAAGCGTTAGCACTCTGGAATGGGTGGATGACAGATCTATCGGAACCCCGAAATACACAAACCCGCCTACCCTTTTCCCTGGAGAAAGCGTATGCCGTGCCAACTCACTGATCTCGAAGTTGTATCGCAGATCTTCTCTGAACTCATCTCTCCCAATTGCATTGATGAACATCGGCAGGCCAATACCTAGAATCAAAGGAATGCTGGCGTAAAACAAACCATCCCCGAAGGAGTCTTTCTTGATCACAGCTCGATCGAAAGAGATTGCAGGTGGTTGCAAGGCAACCTTGTCACCGGAAACCACAAAACTGCTTGTCGCGTGACGATTCTCGACAAGGACATATACCGGGAGAACTCCCTCTGAAAGTATGTCGTTCCCGAAATATTTCTTCACCTCTTGTGAATCGTTCATAGGATAAACAGTGACGGCCACGCCATCCTGTATTTGAACATTCTTGTATTGCTCAAATGCCTGAACGTGATAGGGCTCAGCACGTGGTGGCGTACTACAGCCACTTACCATCAGCGCCAGTGATATGACAGAGGGAAGCAGGACATTTACATTGATGTTACAGCGATTCATCTGCAATCTCGAAATCACGTTTCCAGAGCCCATCGCAATTTGATGGGGCAATCAAGTCGCAGCACCATATCACTGGGGGGGGGAATCAACGCTTCGCGGCCCATCAAGTAGTCATGCGAGAGAAATTTGGTGCCTGGCATGCGTATTGACTTATTCGTGCTCGGACTACGAGGTCTCCAGGCTTACCAATGAGGGTTTGTGGGTTAAAGCAGGCACCTCATTGGTCTGAGCCCCACCACGAACTTCGCCTCTCTTGCCTTGATTTTACCTGCGCCTCCCTCTACAGTCCTTTTCCTTCACAGCGCAGATTCACGGAGTAATATATGGGTGAGACCCGCGTCGATCTTGAACATCTGTTGGAAGACTTACGGGATGCCTATCCCTACAGCATCGCGGAAACAATTCTGACCGAGATCATTGCCAACTCTCTGGACTCAGGGGCCAGCCGGATCACCATGACGGCTGACCCAGCGCAGTCCACGCTGACCGTCGTGGACAACGGGTCCGGCATGCAACGGAAGGCGATGCGCCAGTATCACGACATCGCCGCCAGCACAAAAGTACGCGGCCAAGGCATCGGGTTTGCCGGGGTGGGCATTAAACTGGGGCTTCTGGTATGCGAAGAAGTGCTCACTGAAACCAGACGCGGCAGCACACACGTAGCCACACGGTGGCACTTGGCCTCGCGCCATCGCGCGCCCTGGCAATGGGTACCTCCGCTTGGACTGGCCGGCGAGCAGGGCACTGCAGTGCGACTGAAGTTGCAAACCCCGTTGTCTCCTCTTATAGACCCTGGGTTTGTCGAAGATGTAATGCGTCGTCATTTCCAGCCGTTGCTGGAATCCCCCTTCGATTCCTTTCTGACCGGCCATTACCCAGCCGGGATTACATTCGACGTCAATGGACGATCATTGGAACGGCATCCCCTCTCGGCGCCTGAACAAGCCCCGTTAACCATTCGATTGGCCCGGCGGCGCAAACCCTCGGCCTTGGGATATCTTTCCCGCCATCCCGCGCCTCTACCGGAAGATCAACGCGGCGTTGCGATCAGCACTCTGGGCAAAGTCATCAAACGCGGATGGGACTGGTTGGGCGTGACGTCATTACAATCGGATCGGATCAACGGCTTGATCGAAGTCCCCGACCTGGCCGCCTCGCTCACCCTCAACAAAGGGGACTTCATCCGCACAGGCACAAGAGGAGCCGTCTATCTTGCCTACCGGAAGGCGATCCAGGAGGCTGTCTCTCGACAACTGGAAGCCTGGGGCGATATGCGTACCGGAACTCCAGACGCCTCATCACGGGTGATGCGCCCACTGGAACGGGATCTGGATCGAGTGCTGGAAGAATTATCCGACGATTTTCCATTACTTGGCTCACTCGTCGAACGCCGAGCCGGGGGGCAAAAGCGACTGCCGATCGATGGCAAGCCAATCGATAAATCAACGGGGACAGAAGCCCTTACAGTTCTGGTTATGCCATCGACGGACGAAACACCGCCTCCGAATCAGACTGAACCAGATCAACCACAAACGCCCCCTCTACCTACCGACCAGGATGCTGCAACGACCGAGCCCGCGACACCTACGATTCCTGATTCAACATCTACCATGCTCCCTGGTCATGGACGCTCCCGCGCTCCGATGCGGTACGGGTTGGGGATTCAGTTCGAGGACCGACCCGATGATTCTGAACTAGGCCGGCTCGTCGAATCCACTGTCTGGATCAACCAAGCCCACCCCGCCTATCGGCGCGCGCTGGCCTCACGTTCCGTGGGCTATCACATTTCGCTCGCCGTCGCCCTCGCACTGGCCCCGTTGGCCGTGGAGCCGGATCATGAACATACCTTCATCACCAAGTTTCTCTCCCACTGGGGCCAAGCGCTCGATCAGCCTCAAGCACGCCGCCGTCGCCCGCGAAAATAAATACGACGCACGCTGGCGAATTATCCCTACCACAGCCGCTGAATAACAGTTCCAGACTTCGGCAAGCAGGATTCCAGCTCGGGCTTTGAGGCTCTGGTTACGACAAACGCTGCAGGCACATGCTCCCAATGCCGCAGGTCAGGCTGTAACGCACCTTCCATCACCGCCGGCGCGGTGCGCATCATGACCGCTCCTCCAACAATGGACAACTGACAGAGCGCTCCATTACCTTTGCCCGCCACATCGAGCATACAACCTCCGACCATCACGCCGGCTCCTGCAGCCAGCGGAACCAGACTGTAGGTCAGACCGATCGGCAATCGGATCCATGCCTGCACGTTCAAGAGCGGGTGATACCCGTGGCTATGGCGAATCGCCACCTTCTCGAACCAACTTTTGGTAGATAGCCTCACGCCGGTATCGGACCGGCAGGCGGAAAGAAATTCCTCGTTTGCCTTCACGGAAAAATATCCGCTCGCGGATCCAAAGAACTGCAGATCCCACGTCAGTCCAGGAAATCGGCCGATGCCATAGACGCGCCATGGCTCGCTGCCCCCCTGTCCCTCATCGATCCAAGCCACCTGTCGTGCTGCAAATATACGAACGGCATCCTGCTTACCCTTCCACATTACGTCCAGGTCTCTCAGTCGAAGCCAATCGACACGCGCCTCGTTGACCTCCCCCACTCGCTCCCATAACACAGCGGACAGCAACAAATTGACCGGGTCTTCGCCGTAATTGTAAAGCGGCGTAAATAGCTCATGATCCAGCTGCCTGAGTTCGACCTTTGCCTCCTCCAGCTTCTGCACATTCGCATAGCTCGCCGCCAGTAAGAGGCTAAGGTAGCCGCGCTCATAACTTTCCAAGACGTAATCGATGAAGGAGCCTTCCGGAATGAAGACATTGGTAGTCTCCTTGAGAAGGGAGAACGTCTTGTGCCGGAATTCTGACCTGGCCTTCTCGCCATGCACAATCACGGTCTCATAGCACCGCCGCT
>CAMDRK010000309.1 GCA_945906715.1 Nitrospira lenta | reverse complement strand
GGAAGGGGTAGCAATCTTGTCAGGCGCCTGTGGCCCGGCAGCGCAGGCTACGAGTACCAAGGAAATCAGCGCACACAGCGCTCCACTGCGCGCTGTAGGACCTCGGCTGCTTACCGTTTGGCTCGGCATGAAGCTTGTTGTGGGCACTTGGACGATCCTCAAGGTGGTTTCAGCGTAACGATTCAGGTGTTCAGACTGAAGACTAAAAGCCTTCCGCCTATCTACCTGCGTAGCTAAAAAAGATTATACGAGTGGGGTGACACAGGGTCAAACGACTTCTCGATTGTCGAGACTCTCAAACTTCGCGAAGCGGTCGTGGAAGAAGAGCTCCTTTCTCCCGGTCGGGCCGTTGCGATGTTTAAGGACGAGAATATCCGCAATGCCCTTGCGTTCGGAGTTCTGGTCATATGCGTCCTCACGGTAAATGAACATGACGACGTCTGCATCCTGCTCGATGGCTCCACTCTCACGAAGGTCAGCGAGCATGGGAATCGGTGGCTTCCGGGCTTCCACTGCGCGGCTGAGCTGCGACAGCGCGACAACCGGTACGTTGAGCTCCTTGGCCAAGGCCTTCAGCGAGCGGGAGATATCGGAAATTTCCTGCTGACGGGACTCCGAATCGCTGCGCCCCTGCATCAGCTGAAGGTAGTCGACAATCAATAAGTCGAGCCCTTTCTCCGCTTTCAACCGGCGCGCCTTACCCCGCATCTGCTGCACCGTGATACCGCCGGTATCGTCGATGTAGATCTGCGCCTGCTCCAGCCGGCCCGCCGCATCGGCAAGACGCCACCAATCTTCTTTCTGAAGCTTGCCGGTTCTGAGACCATGCGAATCGACCCGCGCTTCCGAACTCAACATACGCAGAACGATCTGCGGCTTCGACATTTCCAGGCTGAATATTCCGACTACGGCATTCGCGTGGATAGCGGCATGGGTTGCCATCCCCAACGCCAAGCTTGTCTTCCCCATGCTGGGCCGCCCCGCGATCACGACGAGATCGGAAGGTTGGAGCCCCGCCGTAATGTCGTCGAGGTCGTAAAATCCGGTGGGAACGCCCGTGACATGCTCTTTTCGTTTCGACAGCTTATCAACAAGATCGAGACTTTCCTTAATGATGGAATTAATGGGGGTGAACGACCGATCCAGCTTCCCCTGGACGATGCCGAATACCGACCGCTCTGCGAAATCAAGTAGTTCGTCGATAGAAGAAGTGCCTTCGTACCCGCGTGTAAGGACTTCTGTGGAGGTATGGATCAGCTCCCGCAACAGCGCCTTCTCGCGCACGATCTTGCAGTGGTAGCGAATATTGGCGGAGCTGGCGACGCTCTGCACGAGTTCCGCTAAATAGGCTGCACCGCCGATGGCCTCAATTTCTCCCTGCGCCTTCAACCGTTCCGTCAGAGTAATCTGATCGATCACTTCTCCGACGTCCGACAAATCGAGCATCGCCCGATAGATCTTCCGATTCGACGTGCGGTAAAAGTACTCTTCGACCAGCAATTCCATGGCCTTGGCCATCGCGCTATTGTCGAGGAGGACTGCACCGAGAACCGATTGCTCGGCCTCTAGATTCTGAGGAGGCAATTTGGGCTGTGACAGATCGGCGGCTGATATGGATTTCATGATCGTTCCTTAGCCTGCCGCCTGGATCGACGAGCTGCAACCACTAAGTCGGCAAGTCCCACCTTCTTAGAAAAGCGATTCAGATTACCGGTTCGACTGCCCTGCCTATGAGCAGCGAGGGGCTCGAGTACCAGCACGTCATCATGATCCACCCCTGGAGCGCCGACCACGACCACAGTCGCTGCCTGCTGAGACAACCCCACTGTCATTGCGGTAGACACGAGCGAAGCGTCGCTCCCCTTCATTGTCTGCTGCACCACTCGGGAGTGAGTCTGGCGCAACTGGGCCGCGACCGCAGTCAATCGACGCATGGCCCGGCGTGGCGCAACCACAAGATAGTCAACTCGCGCCGAGGCCGATCCTTCCTCAGGAAACTCTACGGTGCGAAAGAGCCGATCGACGTCCAACCCAAAACCGGTTGAAGGCAAGGGCCGGCCAAATCTGCCGATCAAGTGATCGTATCGCCCGCCGCCGCCTAACTCAGCTCCCATCCCTTCGGCAAACACATCGAACACGACACCATCATAATAGTCGAACCCGCGGAATTCCCCGAGATCCAGAAGCAGCGACTCCCGGTGGCCTGCCGCACAAAGCAGCTGATAGACCTGAGTCAGCCGTTCGAGCGGAGCAGCCAATGCCGGATCGCCGCCCGCGAGAACCCGGCCGCGTGCCAACACCTCCTCTTGACCGTACAACTCAGGCGCTTCCCGAATGGCACGCGCCGCAGCCTTGGAGATACGCTCGCCGGCTAGGAGCTCTTCGAGTCTCGGAAGATCCTTGCGCGCCACCGCCTGCTCAGCCAACTTTTGCCCCTGCGGCGACAGTCCGGATCGCAGCAGAAGCCCCTTAATAAAACCCACATGCCCAAGCGACACCTTGAAAGACTGCAGACCGATCGTCTGAAGACACTCGATCATCAAACCGATGACTTCACTGTCGCTCGCGACATCGTCCAGTCCAATGAGCTCGGCTCCGACCTGAAAAATTTCTCGGCCTCGCCCGGCATGTTCCTGCTCATAGCGAAATACTGACGTTCGATAGGAAAGACGCAACGGCAACGCCGTACCCGTGAGCCCCATTGCAACTGTCCTGGCGATCTGCGCCGTGGCATCAGGACGGAGGATCAGCGTCCGCCCAGTCGTCCGATCGACGAATTGATAACAGTGCTCGATCAGTTCCGGCTCAAGCCCTGGGGCTAAAACATCGAGGTACTCGAATGTGGGGAGAATAATCTCATCGTAACCCCACTGGTTGACTTGACCGAGCAACTGCTCTTCAAGACGGCGAACCTGCTTCGCCGCATGAGGAAGAATCGTCGCCATGCCCACGGGGACGAGCGAACGCTCACGGGACGACGGAACCTGTCCCGAAGAAGGGCTGGGCTTCGGAGGAGCGGATACCATGGCTGACCTGATGGATGGCGCGCGGGGTTAGGACAGGGCCGCGACTTTGACTGAGAGAATATCTTTGCTGGATTGGATCGTCTCAAGCACCTTGTCAGGAAAGACCGCATCGGAGCCGATGATGAGCATCGCATTCCCTCCACGTTTCTGAAGCGCGCACTGCATCCTGACGATATTGATTTGGTTGTCGCCGAGCACCTTTCCCACCATCCCGATCACCCCTGGGCGATCGACGTTGAGAATCAGGAGCATGTGTCCTTCCGGCACCACCTCTACATTGAACTGATCGATCTCCACGACGCGAGGATCTTTCTTGTGAAAGAGCGTGCCTGCTACCTGATACGATTTCTTACCGGCCTCCACTCGCACACGAATCAAGCTGGTGAAATCCCCCGCATCGGAGCTCTTCACTTCCTTCACTTCAATCCCGCGTTCCTTCGCGACAACGGGCGCATTCACATAGTTCACAGGCGCTTCCATCATCGGGGTCAATAACCCCTTCAACACGGCGATCGTGAGAGGCGCGATCGACAGACTGGCCACTTCCCCACTGTATTCGACGGTTACGCGCTCAAGCCCACCTTCGCACAGCTGCGTTTGCAACTTCCC
>CAMDRK010000308.1 GCA_945906715.1 Nitrospira lenta | reverse complement strand
GAGCAACGATGCCGTCTGCCATGCTTTCCGCAATCGTCTCTATCGTTGCACGGACGATATCGGACTCGTCCATCTCTTCCGTATCGCGTCCGACAATCTTCGCGACTGCCGTCCGCGCCTCCGCCAAAGAGGCGGATTGAAGTGCCTTTTGTACCGCCAAGACATGGTCGATAAGATCGCGAGCTGCAAGCGTGGTCCAAGCCAGCAACACCGCCGCTGCGGTCCCACACAAGGGATCGATCGAATTGCCAAGCCAGATGAACAGCACACCAGCTCCGTAGGCTCCGGACGGTAATGCGACAGCCAGCAACACGCCTGCCATACGTTGGTAGGCGAAAGGCAGAAGAAGTCGATGGATGCGCCGATCATACCAGTTGACGATAGCTCCCATCCCTCGCACCGGATGTGGAAACCAACGCGGGTCTCCGACCGCTGCGTCTAACAGGCAGGCCATCGCCAATTCGCCTCCGGTCATCGGAAGAGCACCACGGGAACGATCACAATAAAAAGAATCTCTGAAATTTCGTTCATCGCCCCCAGCAAGTCACCCGTCACGCCGCCGAACATACGATGAAACCAAAGCGTCGAAAGACGGATGAGAGCAGCACCAATGAGAAGTGAGCCCAACGCCGCCCATGGCCCCAGCAACAGCGTCAACGCCAGTCCTGCCATGATGGTTGCCGCACACAGGTGCTGCCAGGACAAATGCGCGAGGAATGGTTGGGCCAGTCCTCCTTCCGACCGTGCATAGGCCACATGGAAAGCCCCTACGACCATGGCCCACCGACCGACCACCGGCATGCCGATCAGCAACGCAATATGCTCGCCCGTCGGCACAGCATTGAGCCCCGCGTACCGCAGGACGAGCGCGAGAAACAGTCCGGTTGCTCCGATCGCACCGATACGGCCATCCCGCATGATCGCCAGACGAGCTTGAACGGTTCGGCCACCAGCCAGACCGTCCAGCATATCGGCAAGACCGTCCTGGTGGAGCCCCCGCGTGATGGCAACAAGAAGAATGATCAATACGATATTTGTGACCTGAGAAGAGAAGGCCTGCGCCAGAGCCATATCTGCTGCAACCAGCAACGCCCCAAGCAGGCAGCCGACCATGGGATACCAGCTCATGGAGGCAGCCAACTCTTCCGGCTTGGCATCGTGCGTCGAACGACTGAGCGGAATCGCCGTGAGGAACTGCCAAGCGAAAAGGAATGGACGTACCATCGCTAGATTGGGGTAACGGGATAGGGGGATAACGGGATAATAAGACCAACTCTCATCTTCCCTCTATACCCCTTACCCCTTTATCCCTGTACCCCCTTCCGTGCGCTCAGAAACACCGGCTTCGTCGAACGTAGCCATCTCTGTGAGGATCTTGATGGCGGCAAAGACCAAACTCATACCGAGACAGGCACCGGTGCCTTCCCCCAGACGGAGATCGAGATCGAATAGCGGCTTCAATCCAAGATGGTCCAATATCGCCTGATGGCCTCGTTCGACCGACTGATGGGACGCAATGAGATAGTCTTTGCAGCGCGGTTGTAGACCTAGGGCTATCAAGGCAGCGGCCCCAGCGATAAACCCATCCAACACGATTGGAATGCGAGCCGCCGCCGCGCCAAGTATCAGTCCAGCCAGCCCACCGATTTCCAACCCACCCACTTTGGCGAGCACCTCCATCGCATCAGTCGAGTCGAGCCTCTGGGTATTGAGCGCCCGCTGAATCACGTCGATCTTGTGTAGGTGACCGGCGTCGTCAATTCCCGTTCCACGACCAGTCACCTCAGAGACCGGCCGGCCGGTCATCACGGCTACAATCGCCGAACTGGCCGTCGTATTGCCGATTCCCATCTCCCCGGTTCCGATCAAGCCGATTCCTTCTTGAGCTGCCTCAGCAGCTAACTCCATCCCCACTGTTAATGCTTGCTCAGCCTGCGTGGTACTCATCGCCGATTCCACCATCAGATTCTTTGTCCCAGGCATGACCTTCTTATGAATGAGCCCTGGAACCGCTTCAAAGTCGAAGGCCACACCGATATCCACGACGCGAACGTCAATGCCGACATGACGCGCGAGCACATTGACGCCTGCGCCACCGCGTAGGAAGTTCAAAACCATCTGAGGCGTCACGGCGGAGGGATAGGCGCTCACCCCTTCTACCGTGACCCCATGATCGGCAGCGAACGTAAACACCGCCCCATGTGGAACCTTCGGCTTTATCTCGCCCGTGATCATGACGTAGCGCGCAGCCAACTCTTCGAGCCGGCCCAGACTGCCGATCGGTTTCGTCAATCGATCGAGCCGCGCCTGCGCCTGCGCCAGGAGACGAGTATCGGTCGGCTGAATTCTCCGTATCGCTTCGTACAGGATTTCCATGTTTTACACTCCGTTTTTGCCTCTAGCCTCGTGCCTCTCGCCTCATACCCCTGCCCTACTTCAATCTCAGAGGAAGCCCACTAACTGCCAAGTAGACTTCATCTGCCTCTGCCGCCACCTGTTGATTGACTCGTCCAGCCAGATCCCGAAATGCCCGAACTACCTTGGTCGCAGGCACAAGCCCCAACCCCAATTCGTTACTCACGACGACAACACGGGCTCGCGTTGCCCGAAATGCCTGAAGCAACTTGGCCGTAGCTTTAGAGACAGCCAAATTGTCCTGGCGCTTCCCAGTAACATTACTCAACCATAGCGTGAGACAATCAAGCACAATTACTTGATAGTTATGGCTATTTTTAGCAAACCATTCTGCAAGATCGACAGGAACTTCTGCCGTCTCCCAATCAGTTGAGCGTGTAGCCTGGTGTCGCTCAATTCGTACTTTCATTTCCTGATCCAGGGCTTGGCCTGTGGCCACAAAGGCAAAACGGGGACTGACACCCTTCCCCGCGTCTGTGCGTGGTGTCTGTCCCCTTCGGACGGGGACAGGCACCGCCTGCGGCGGAGCCAGTCCCCTGGCCAGATCAAGCGCCATCTGGCTCTTCCCTGACGCTGCGCCACCCAATACAAGAATGAGCCATGACTCCCTCTGCCGCTTTCTTATCACTGAACACCCACCACTCGTTATTCCTCACTTTCCTACGTCACGTTGCCAGAGAAATTCTGGCTCTCCTTGGGTCTTGGCGGCCCAACGTGCCAAGACAAACAGGGCATCGCTCAGGCGATTCACAAACTTAATATTCACCGGGTCGACCGGCTCTTCCCGCGAGAGATGTACGCAAAGCCGCTCGGCCCGGCGACAGACCGTCCTCGCTTGATGCAAAAACCCAGATACCTTTCCTCCACCAGGCAGAATGAACTCTTTGAGCGGCGCCAAATCCTTTTGACAACGATCGATTATCTTCTCCAGCTTCGTCACGTCTTTCCCCGTCACCTGCGGCATGTTCTTGAACTCTTGGCCTGGGGCCGTCGCAAGTATCCCGCCGAGATCGAACAGTTTATTTTGCATCCATTGAAGATCCTCTTCGAGTTGTTCTGCCTGCGCATGGCTCCCCACCATCTCGGCATTCATCACTCGCACCACCCCGACTACCGCATTCAACTCATCCAGAGTCCCGTAGGCCTCGACTCGAAGGCTATCCTTCCAAACCTGCTGCCCGCCGGCCAAACGTGTCTTACCCGCGTCACCGGTCCTGGTATACACTTTTGTAAT
>CAMDRK010000307.1 GCA_945906715.1 Nitrospira lenta | reverse complement strand
TGTAGGCCAAGGGCGTGAACAATCGCCCCTCCTGGGCTTCCAGCGCAAAGATCGGCAGAAACGACACGGCAATCACCAGCAGCGAGAAGAACAAGGGACGGCCGACTTCTTTGGCCGCCGCGATGATGGTTTCGATTCGGTCTGCATTCGGAGATTGTTCCAATCGCTTGTGAGCGTTCTCCACCATGACGATGGCCGCGTCCACCATCGCGCCGATGGCAATGGCGATCCCACCCAGCGACATGATGCTGGAGGTGATGTTCAGGTAGACCATCGGGATGAAAGCGAGCAGGACTGCCACAGGCAGGATGAGAATTGCCACCAGGGCGCTGCGCAGATGAAACAGAAAGACGATTGCGACCAGGCTGACGATGATACTCTCCTCCACAAGCTTCTCGCGCAATACGGCAATGGCCCGATGAATCAGGTCAGACCGGTCATAGGTGGGAACGATCTGGACGCCTTTGGGCAGGGCCGGCGTGATCTCTGCCAGTTTTGCTTTGATTCGCTCGATCACGGCGAGGGCATTTTCGCCGGCCCGCATGATCACGATGCCTCCGACCACCTGGCCCTTGCCGTCCAGCTCGGCAATGCCTCGACGCTGGTCTGGCCCGATTTGGACATGGGCAATGTCCCGGATCAGGATCGGCGTGCCGCGCCCATCCGTCCCGACGGGAATCAGTTCGATATCCTCAATCGAGCGCAGGTAGCCGCGCCCGCGAATCACATATTCCGTGCCGGCCATTTCTAAGACGCGGCCACTCACCTCCGCATTGCTGTTCCGGACCGCTTCGATAATCGTCTTGATCGGCAACCGGTAGGCATCCAACGTGTTCGGGTCCACTTCGATTTGATACTGCTTGATGAATCCGCCGACCGCCGACACTTCTGCCACGCCAGGCACGCTTTCGAGCTGGTAGCGCAGATACCAATCTTGAAGGCTGCGGAGCTGCGCCAGGTCGTGCGCGCCTGACTCATCGACCAATGCATACTGATAGACCCACCCGACGCCGGTTGCGTCAGGGCCTAGTGTCGGCGCGACACCGGCCGGCAACTTTCCGGTTAACTTCTGCATGTACTCCAGCACTCGACTGCGTGCCCAGTACAAGTCCGTCCGGTCTTCGAAGATCACGTAGACATAGGAGACTCCGTATTCCGAAACTCCCCGCACCCGTTTCACCTTCGGCCCGGCCAGCAGGGCTGTGACAATCGGATACGTGACTTGGTCTTCCATCAACGTGGGGCTGCGCCCTTGCCACTCGGTGTAGATGGTCACCTGGACATCGGACAGGTCCGGCACCGCATCCAGCGGAACTCGAAATCCCGCCCACAAGCCCCAGGCACCCAACAGCAAGACAAGGAAGATGACCAGGATCGGATTGCGAGCGCTTCCTTCAATGAGCCGTGCGATCATGAGGGATTACATCCCTCCCCCGGCGACCGAGAACTGAAACTTTTCGGCAATGGCCGGTTTCCCTGGTACCGTCACGTTGGCCGTCACGACCCATGTCCCGCCCATACCGAACATCACCGTACCTTCATAGAGTCCATCCTTCGTATGACGAGCCACCACCTTGGAATCGGTCATGCCCGGCATCGGCATCGTATAGACGAACAGAACTTGCGCATTGGTCACTGGCTTGCCAGCCTGATCGTTCAGCGTGAGCTTGAGCAGCACGTTACCGGCCTTGGGGTGTTCCGGCACCGTCGTGAGAGCGAGTGTGAGTCCGTTCATCTGACGGGTCTCGGTTCCCTCTTTCTTGCTTCCCATCTCCATTCCCTTCATGCCTTCCATCCCCTTCATGCCTTCCATCCCTTCCATCCCCTTCACATCCGCCATCGGCATGCCTTTCATGTCGCCCATCTCACCCGCCCGCCCTGGGGGCGCCGAGACGCCCCCCATTCCCATGCCCTCCATGCCTTCCATCTTGCCCTCGTACGCACCGCTCATCTGCCAATCACCCATGCCGATCCGGCCCATCATGGCTTGCATGCTCGAGGCCGATGTCAACTTGCTCTCCGCGTCCAACAAGAAATTTGCCGAGGTCACGATCCGATCTCCGTCTTTGAGCCCTTCCATCACTTCCACGTGATCCTGGTTCCGGCGACCCAGCTTGACCAATCTCTGCTCATACCGGCCTTCTCCCCGATCCATGAATACGAGTTGACGAAGACCAGTCTCTAGAACTGCTTCCTTGGGCACGACCAAGGCCTTGGCTGCATCCGTCTGCAAGGTCACATTCCCATACATGCCGGGCTTGAGTTTCAGTCCAGGATTTGGCAATTCAAACCGCACGCGCACTGTGCGGGCTTCTGCGTTCAACGAGGGGTAGATGAACACCTTGCTTCCGCGAAAGATTTCTCCTGGATAGGCCGCAAAGGAGACTGAAATCGGTTGGTCCAACTTCACCGCTGCGACCTCGGACTCATAGATATCGGCAGAGATCCAGACCCTGGAAAGATCTGCTACTTCATACAATGTCGTCCCTGGTTCCACATATTTACCGGGCAGGGCCTCCCGCTTGAGGACGATCCCGGAGGAGGGGGCATAGACCGTGAGCAGCGGCTCCGCCTTGCCTCGACGCTCCAGCGCTGTGATTTGCGCATCAGTCAGATCCCACAGTCGCAAACGCTCCCGCGCACTGGTTACAAGAGAAGCCGCGTTGGCTTTGGCTTCGTCAAGGGGGCTCGTAGCCAGTCGGGCCTCTGTCCGTAAGGCCAATAAATATTCATCCTGCGAAGCGAGCAGGTCCGGGGAGTAGAACGTGAAGAGCGGTTCGCCTTTGCGTACCGGTCTGCCAATCGAATTGACAAAGACCTCGCGGACCCACCCGGAGATTTTCAGAGTGACCTGAGTCAAGCCACGTTCGTCATAGCCGACCGTGCCGACCGTGCGAATTTCTTGCGTCAACGTCTGGTAAGCAGCTGCGGTACTCCGCACGCCGATCAATTGTCTCGCCACAGCCGGAATGGCCACAGCCCCTGGTGGTGATGCGGACATGCCTGGCATGCCCGCCATTCCTGCCATAGACTTTTCGCCTGCTTGAGCCATTTCGTTCATGTCCATCTGCCCCATGGACATCCCCTTCATCTCGCTCATCTCACCCGCCCGCCCCGTGGGCGCTGAGACGCCCCCTGTTCCCGTGGTCATGTCGGCCATAGTGCCCATCATCCCGTGAGCAGTAAAAAATCCGATGGCGACTCCTGCGATCGCACCGATCGCTACGCCGCCGATCACGAAACTTTTCTTGTATGATTGCTGGTTCATCGCTGTGTCTCCTTCCTATCCAAGCTAGCCCTGCCGATCGAGCGTGATACCGACCACCTGTTCGAGTTCAGCCAGTCGATGCTGACGGTCCACGATTGCCTTGAAATACTCATGCTGAAATCCTCGCCAGGCCCGTTGGGCGTCGATGAGATCCAAGAAACTCCCTTTCCCCACACGATATCCAGCCCTCGCCGATTCCAGGCTCTGCTCGGCCTGTGGCAGGATCGTCGTGCGGTACAACATGGCCACCTGGTCGGTCGCCCGAAACCTAGCCAGAAGGTCGTTGACCTGAAACCGGGTCAGGTTTTCCAAGGTATGTTGCTGCGCCTGCGCGACCGAAACTGCAGCCGCGGCTTCCTGCACCCCCGCGTCGTATTTCGGCTT
>CAMDRK010000306.1 GCA_945906715.1 Nitrospira lenta | reverse complement strand
CATTGAAGCATCTGAAATCTGGGAAGGTGACGCGACGGGTGATGAAGGCGCTGCAAGTGAGAGTGGTCGTGTCTGGGGCACCAGCATTCATGGTCTATTCGATCAGGCAGGGTTCCGCAGGAGCTGGCTGAACCGTGTGCGTGGCGGGAAAGGACTTTCACCTATTTCGCTCCGCGAGTCTGAACTTGTCACAACACAACTAGGCGCTGAACTGGATCGCTGGGCTGATCACCTGGAAAAGTATCTGAGTATGGATTTGATCTATTCTGTATGTGAAGGTTGATGAAGTTCCCTGAAGCAAGCTCCGGGGATCTCATTCTCCAGAGGCGGAAAGATTTGAAGCCTGTTACACCAGGCCAGAACGATCTGCCGGCGGGCTGAACGCCTGTGTGTGCGGTTGGGGCGGGAGGAGTCGCTAGACCAGGCGCTCGTGCGGTTCCTGAACCGTCTCAGCGACGCATTGTTTGTCCTGGCCCGTTGGATGGCCAAGCAGAAAGACGAACCGGAGTTTTTATGGCAACGGACATGAAGGGCTCATAAAATTCGATCTGAGGTTCGACGTTCGAGGTTCGATGTCCCAGGAACCTTGAACGTCGGACCGTCATCCATCTCTCTTATCCGCTTCTAACTCAGAACCCAGAACTCAGAACTCAGAACTCAGAACTTTTTCCCCCGTCACAACCCCTCTCGTTTTGCGACACCACGATTTGTCGACGAATTTATATGGATAAATCCGGTGAGTAGCCACTGGCAAATGGAGAGGGAGAGTTGTCGAAATTGTTGATTTGCTTGCCAATTGAGAGCGACCGGCTACACTCAGTTGCACGTGACAATATCTCAATTAAACAGAGACCATGAGTGTTCAATAGCTGATCCGATGCGGGTATGAATGTCCATCCCATTAGGCAGTTTTCCCTGATAGTGGTAGTGCTGATGGTGCCGTCGTGAAGCAAACAGTCTCGCCGTGTAAGGGCTGGGATGAGTTCCGAATTTGACCGACAGGGCCTCATCGGTAATTTCATTACTGAAGCATCGGAAGTGATGGACGCGTTCGCGAAGGCGCTCTATCCATCCGATGGGGTAGCGCCAGCTCCGGCACAGCTGCAAGCGCAATACGTGTGGGTGCATAAGATTCGTGGAGCGTCAGCGCATTACGGCTACGAGGGGTTGGCTCTGATGGGGACGTTGATTGAATCGACATTGGAAGAGGTGCGGTCGATTGAGGAGTCTCATTGGCCGAAGGCGGTGGAGATATTACGTGGGATGGTGAATTCCTTCCAGTCTCAGTTGAAAGTCGTCGCGACCGGAGGCGCTGAAGATCCGTCGATCGGCGTGCGATGGAAAAGGGAAGTAGCTGGATTGTTCCCGCTTCTGCCTGCCACGGTCCTGTCTGAGACGGCAGTGCTCTCGTCGGACTATCTTATGCCGACTCTTGATGCGGAAATGCTGTCCTATTTTGACCAGGAAGCACAGGAATATTTAGAAGCTCTGGAAGGGCAATTGCTTCGGTTAGAAAATGAACAACACAATCCGGAAGTGGTCGACCAACTCTTCAGAACGGCGCATACGCTTAAAGGCTCGGCCTATACTGTGGGGTTCCAATCGATCGGCGATCTCACGCATTATGTCGAAGATTTCATAGGAACGGTGCGTGAGGAGCATGTCAAGGTTCTTTCTGAACAGACGGACGTGCTGTTACGGTCGATCGATGTGGTGCGCTTGTTAATGCGGCGGGACTCCAGATCCCTCAATCTCCTGCGCCGGAAATTTGCCGTCGCGATGCAAGAGCTCAAGCAGCTGAATCAGCCGACAACGGCTGAAGTGCTAGAGTCTGGCTCAGCCGTGCATTTGATCGAAGCCCCGGCTGAGCAAGAACCATACATTCACGATAGCGGCGAGTCGGCCGACGCGACAGATGGAAAAAGCTCAGAACATAGCGATGTCATACGCGTCAGCCGCGAAAGGTTGGAGCGGTTGATGAATCGAGTCGGTGAGTTGGCAATCGGTCGTGGGCGGATCGAGCAGCGACTCTGCACATTGTCGCAACTCTCACAACAGGTACTGGCCTATAAGCATCGGCTGATCGAGTCGGTCCATATGTTTGAGGCGAAACACGCCGTTACCCTTCCGACCGCTTCCTCCGGTCCAGCGCTCGATCGTGATCAAGGAGTCGCCAGCCTTGACGAATCTGGGAACTTTAACCTCGATCGGTACGACGGCTTTAATGTTTTGACTCGCAGTCTCAAGGATATTGCGTCCGATATATCAGAGTCAGTGACACAGTTGAACGACTCGATCCGCCGTTCTCATGAGGACGTGAGTCACTTGGCGCAGCTGACCATCGACATGAGGGATGAAATCGCTTGGACCCGCATGGTGCCGATCGGCAGACCTTTCACCCGATTCCATCGGGCCACGCGCGAGATGGCTCGTGCGATAGGGAAAGATGTGACGTTGGTCACGTCCGGTGACCATACCGAAGTCGATACGGTTGTCGTGGAGCGTTTGGTTGATCCGTTGATTCACCTCATGCGTAACGCGGTGTATCATGGGATCGAACCCGCGGCGATTCGTGTCTCGAAGGGGAAACCGGCGGCCGGCACGATTTATCTTCGTGCGGCGCACCTCGGGAATGCGGTGCTGATCGAAGTCGAAGACGATGGGGGTGGGCTCGACGTCGAAAAAATCAGGACCAAGGCGATAGACCGAGGACTGACTGGCCCGGAGGCGGCCCGATTGATGTCAGAATCCGACGTCGTTAAGTTTATCTTCGTGCCGGGATTTTCGACGGCCGACAAGATCTGCAATCAGGCGGGGCGAGGAGTCGGCATGGATGTGGTCAAGTGTGCCGTTGAAAGTATGAACGGCCACATCGACGTTAAATCCGTTCGAGGCGTGGGGACGAAATTTAGCCTGAGCCTCCCACTCACAGTAGTGACTAACACTGCGCTGATGGCGCAGACAAGGAGTGAGCGCTATGTGACCCCTTTGCCGGTGGTGCGCGAAGTCACCATACTGTCCTCCATCGAGGAAGGGATATCGAATCGGTAGGTTTAGTCATGATTGATGGACACGGTGTGACTATTGTGGCCTTGCAGCAACAGGGAAGGTCGATACAGGATGCAGTTACGCGATGAGAGTTTTGGAGAAAGGCAATGGCTATGACAAAAGTATTGATTGCCGATGACAGTATTGCGGTCAGGAAAGTTGCCGAACGATTGCTGACCGAAGCTGGATTTGGAGTGACTCTTGCTGCAAACGGCGAGGAGGCGTTGGCCTATCTCGCCAAAGAGACTCCTGACTTAGTCGTGTCAGATGTGATTATGCCTGATAGAAGCGGCTACGAGGTATGCACGTTCGTGCGCGCGCAGATGGCGTTAGCGAATACGCCGGTGCTCTTGATCTCGGGCATTGTGAATGATGAGGTAACGAAGCAGGCTGAATCTTGTCATGCCGATGGAGTGTTGAAAAAGCCATTCCAGGGCACCTCTCTCAAGGATCGCGTGATCGAGCTGTTGGCCAAGCGGCAAAGTACACCTATGCCTGTGGCGAAGACGGTCGAGAAGGTGGTTGAGCCTATTGAGCCAATTCACGGATTCAGTGTGAGCGGGGATGAATTAGAAGCCCGCCGGCACGCAGTGACACAAGTGAAA
>CAMDRK010000305.1 GCA_945906715.1 Nitrospira lenta | reverse complement strand
ACCGTGAGAAGGCCTATGGGTTTCGGTTGCAAGTTCCTGCTGGAACGGCGGTGCGGTTCGAGCCTGGCGAAGACAAGCGGGTGACGCTGGTCTCGGTAGGCGGCAACCGCGTGGCCTATGGGATTAATGGGCTGACGAACGGTCGTCTCGACGATCCAGCCGTGAAAGCTAAGGCACTCGTTGCAGCTCAAGCACAGGGGTTCATCGTTAAACGTTAACCGTTATACGTATACGCGATTAACGATTCACGAATAACGATTAACGGAGAACACTATGAAGATTCCGCGTCGCCAATACAACGATCTCTACGGTCCTACTGCGGGCGACCGCATTCGCCTGGCCGATACGGAGTTGCTGATCGAGATCACGCGCGATCTGACTGTGCCTGGTGAAGAGGCCAAGTTCGGCGGCGGCAAGGTCATCCGCGACGGCATGGGTCAGTCGCCGGCTGCCACCCGCGCGAAAGGCGCGCTCGACCTTGTAATTACGAACGCGATCATCATCGACTGGTGGGGGATCGTGAAGGCGGACATCGGTATCAGGGATGGCCGCATTGTCGGCATTGGTAAGGCCGGCAATCCCGACATGATGGAAGGTGTGACGAAGGGGATGGAGGTCGGGGCCTGCACCGAAGTGCTCTCGGCTGAAGGTAAGATCATGACGGCTGGTGGCATCGATACGCACATCCATTTCATCTGTCCACAGATCATCAATGAGGCCCTGGCGAACGGACTCACGACCTTGATCGGCGGCGGGACTGGTCCTGCCACCGGGACGAATGCCACGACCTGCACGCCTGGCGCCTGGAACATCCATCGCATGCTGGAAGCCGCGGAGGGGTTCCCGATCAATCTCGGATTTCTTGGGAAAGGCAACTCATCGCTGCCGGAAGGTTTGCGCGAGCAGGTAGAAGCCGGGGCGATCGGGCTCAAGTTGCACGAAGACTGGGGCACGACGCCGGCGGCGATTTCGACCTGCCTCGATGTCGCAGAAGAATTCGATGTCCAAGTCGCCATCCACACCGATACGTTGAACGAAGCAGGCTTTGTCGAAGATACGATCAAGGCGTTCAAGGGACGAACGATTCATTCGTTCCATACAGAAGGCGCCGGAGGTGGGCATGCTCCTGACATCATCAAGGTCTGCGGGGAGGCCAATGTCTTGCCCTCCTCCACGAATCCTACGATGCCTTTCACAGTCAATACCATGGACGAGCATCTCGACATGCTCATGGTCTGTCACCATTTGAACCCTCGTGTGCCGGAGGACATCGCCTTTGCCGAATCGCGCATTCGCCGCGAGACCATTGCAGCGGAGGATATTCTGCACGACATGGGGGCGATCAGCATCATGTCGTCCGACTCGCAGGCGATGGGGCGTGTGGGTGAAGTCATCATTCGTACCTGGCAGACGGCGCACAAGATGAAGGTACAGCGCGGGCATCTTTCCGGTGCTGCGGCCGGCAAGCAGTCCGATTCCAACGACAATTTTCGTGCGCAGCGCTATATTTCGAAGTACACGATCAACCCGGCAATTGCGCATGGGATCGCCCACGAAGTCGGCTCAGTCGAAGTCGGCAAGTTGGCTGATTTGGTTCTGTGGAAGCCGGCCTTCTTCGGCGTAAAGCCTGAGATAGTCCTGAAGGGCGGGTTCCCCATGTCCGCTGCCATGGGAGATCCCAATGCGTCGATCCCCACGCCGCAACCGGTCTTCACCAGGCCGATGTTCGGGAGTTTTGGCCGCGCTCTGTTTTCCACCAGCCTGACCTTTCTCTCCAAAGCTGCCATCGATCGAGAGGTACATAAGTCGCTCGGTCTGCAGAAACGTGTCGCGGCAGTGAAGCAATGCCGCAGCATCGGGAAACGCGATATGAAACTGAACGATGCCCTGCCGCACATGGAGGTGGATCCGGAGACCTATGTCGTAAAAGCAGACGGGAAGATACTGACGTGCGAGCCTATGGCGGTGCTACCGATGGCCCAACGGTATTTCTTGTTCTGAAGGGCTGACAAGGGACCAAGGTGCAGGCTGACATGAAAAGTCAGAGCAGCCCATCTTGCCGTCCTGTCAGCATGTAAGCTTGTTTCGTGTCAGCCGTCTTTAAATGAACACCCTCGCCCTACTAACCGGCCTTCGATTCGTCGATAGTTTCTTTCCATCGGGAGGCTATGCCTTTTCATCGGGGCTGGAGGCAGCGGTGCAGGGGGGTGCGGTTCGGAATGCGGAAGAGCTGTCGCGCTATGTGGTGGAGTCGCTCACGACTGGAATAGGCGAGCGCGAAGCAGTGGTCGTAGGATTGGCGCATGAGGCCTATGTTTCCGGCTCATTGGAAATCGCCTTCAAGGCGGATCTGGAATTAGAAGCGATGAAGCTGGGCCTTGAGTCACGGACCGCCAGCCGGCAGATGGGACGCCAGGTCATTAGGCTGGCGGCGGATCAACTTGAGAGACAGCCACTGATTGACGACTATCTTGCGGCGGTTGAGGCTGAGCGGACGCCGGGACATCTGGCCGTGACAATCGGCCTCACTCTGGCGGCAGCCGGTTGGTCAAAAGAAGACAGCATCGCCGCGTTCCTCTACCAAGCTGCGACAGGGTTTGTTGCCGCGGCAATGAAATTGTTGCCGCTCGGTCAGCGTGAAGGCCAGAGGCTATTGGAAAGCTGGATCGAGGTGATCGAGCGAGTCAGTCACAGCGCGGCGCATCAATATGTGCTTCAGTCTTGGTCGCCGGTCCAGGACATTTATGCCATGCGACACAGCCGGCTGGAGTCGCGGCTTTTTCGGTCTTAAGAGGGAGATGCTGGCCGAACCCGTCGCAATAGAAGTTGGTTAGCGTGTGCTGGGCTCGATGGGGAGATGTCGTAGGCGGTAGCGGGATTCCCCAACCGCTACAGTCGTAGGGTGCGAGCTGGCGAAACCGCAACGTCCGTTATGCTGCGGAATACTGAAGCACATCGACAGATCGATGGCAGATAATGGTGGCCGGGTGTTGCACTAACCGTTCGAGATCCTTATACACCTGTGCCTGGAAATATTTCTCGCCACACTGTTCGCACACTTGAGCCGGCACTTGCTCAATGATCTTGAGATCGTCACCCCACCGGAAATCGACACTCGTCAACTGCTCGATCACGCGACCTTTACAAAAGTAACAAGTAGTCATCAGTTTCCGGTTCCTTTCCTTGTGCGCCAATCAGACTCCCACTCAGCCGCCGATGGTTCGTACGCCGTAATGATCAAGATTTCGTCCTCATCGAGTCTACCACAGACGACATGGAGCGGACGGTCTTCCAAGGGGTGCCCCAGGATTAAGCATGATGGCCCACGGGGGTCGCTCGGATACAATTCGATAAGGGTTCCGGTCTCGATCGCGCGTTCAATCATATCGCTACTGATCTGTCGGCGCCGTAACTTTTCCGTATGTGTCCACGAGATACGGTATTGGCGCGATTGTATTTTTCGCCGAATATGATCGAGATTCATTCCATACCATCATCCTGCGTCTTCGTCGAAGTCTAACTGACGATATGAAGGAAATCCAGCTTCCTCACGGCCATAACTCAGCACTCAGTACTCAGCACTCAGCACTGCAGAATTTGACGTCGTCATGCCGAGAGCGCTATATAGGCTAGGTCGCTTTGTGGGGTGGAACTATG